>DASQVL010000569.1:0-9114 GCA_035640795.1 Crenalkalicoccus sp.
ATGTCGATCCGGCCACGGGGCTCTCGGGCTTCCATGCGCGCCGGCTCGCCTTCGGCCTGCGGCTCGAGGGCAGGCAGCTGGCGGCCTTCACACGCTTCGTCGACTCCCTCTACCGGGCCTTCACGTCGCTCGACTGCACGATGGTGGAGATCAACCCGCTGGTGGTCACCCGCACGGATGACGTCGTGGCGCTGGACGCCAAGGTGTCCTTCGATGACAACGCCCTGTTCCGCCACAAGGAGCTCGCCGCCCTGCGCGACGAGGCGGAGGAGGACCCGAAGGAGCTGGAAGCCAGCCGCTTCGACCTGAACTATGTCGCGCTGGACGGCACCATCGGCTGCATGGTGAACGGCGCCGGCCTGGCGATGGCCACCATGGACATCATCAAGCTCCATGGCGGCTCGCCGGCGAATTTCCTCGATGTCGGCGGCGGCGCGACGAAGGAGAGGGTGACGGCGGCGTTCAAGATCATCCTCTCCGACCCGAAGGTGGAGCGCATCCTGGTCAACATCTTCGGCGGCATCATGCGCTGCGACGTGATTGCCGAGGGCATCGTCGCCGCGGCGCGGGAGGTGGGCCTGAGCGTGCCGCTCGTCGTGCGGCTCGAAGGCACGAATGTTGCGCTCGGGCGGGAGATCCTGGCACGGTCCGGGCTTCCGATCGTCGCGGCGGACAACCTCGCGGATGCCGCCTCCAAGGTGGTCGCCGCGCAGCAGGAGGCCGCGTGAGATGGCGATCCTGGTTGACCGCGATACGCGCGTCCTGTGCCAGGGCTTCACCGGGGCCCAGGGCACCTTCCATTCCGAGCAGGCCGTCGCCTACGGCACGCGGATGGTCGGCGGGGTGACGCCGGGCAAGGGTGGGTCGACGCATCTCGGCCTGCCCGTCTTCGACACGGTAGCTGAGGCCGTGGAGGCGACCGGCGCGAATGCGACGGCGATCTACGTGCCGCCGCCCTTCGCCGCGGACGCCATCCTCGAAGCGGTGGATGCCGAAGTGCCGCTGATCGTCTGCATCACCGAGGGCATTCCCGTTCTCGACATGGTGCGGGTGCGGCGCGCCCTGGCGGGCAGCCGCTCCCGCCTCATCGGCCCCAACTGCCCCGGCGTGATCACGCCGGATGCCTGCAAGATCGGCATCATGCCGGGCCATATCCACCGGCGCGGCCAGGTCGGAATCGTCAGCCGCTCCGGCACGCTGACCTATGAGGCCGTGGCGCAGACCACCGCGGCCGGGCTGGGACAGAGCAGCTGCGTCGGCATCGGCGGTGACCCGGTGAAGGGCACCGACTTCATCGAGGTGCTCGAGCTGTTCCTCGCCGACCCGGAGACCCGCGCCATCATCATGATCGGCGAGATCGGTGGCGAGAGCGAGATCGAGGCCGCCGAGTTCCTGGCGCGCGAACGGGTCAGGAAGCCGACGGTGGGCTTCATCGCCGGCGCGACGGCTCCACCAGGACGGCGGATGGGGCACGCAGGGGCGGTGATCTCCGGCGGTCGCGACACGGCGGCTGCGAAGATCGAAGCCATGCGAATGGCCGGCCTGCATGTGGCAGACAGCCCGGCGTCCCTTGGAAGTACCATGGCCCGGGCGCTGCGCGGGGATGCGCGCGCCTCGGCCTGACGACGGCCGCGCCGGCTGGCCGCATGGGACTGCGCGACAGGAGTTTGCGCAACAGGAGTTGGTTGAATCGAGCTGAACGCTGGAAACGTCCAGAACAGGAGAACGAAAATGTCCAGGGAAGTCTTAGCGACGATTGCCACGGGCGAGAAGGCCACCCGCAGGTGGGTACAACTTGCGCTCGGGGTGGTTGCGATGATGTTGATCGCCAATCTCCAATATGGCTGGACGCTGTTCGTTCGGCCGATCAACCAGGCTCATGGTTGGGAGATTGCCGACATCCAGTGGGCCTTCAGCATCTTCATCGCCCTCGAGACCTGGCTGACGCCCGCCGGCGGCTGGCTGGTGGACCGGCTGGGACCGGACCGTGGTCCCAAGGTGACCGTGGCGACGGGCGGCGTCCTCGTCGGGATTGCCTGGGTGATCAATGCCCACGCCGACTCCCTGAGCCTGCTGTACCTGGGCGCAGCGATCTCCGGCCTCGGCGCCGGCGCGATCTACGCGACCTGCGTTGGCAATGCGGTGAAGTGGTTTCCGGACCGTCGCGGCCTCGCGGTCGGCATCACGGCCGCTGGCTTCGGGTCCGGCGCCGCGCTGACCATCATCCCGATCAAGATGATGATCGCCTCGCAGGGGTATTCCGCGACCTTCCTCGCCTTCGGTGTGGCGCAGGGACTCATTCTGGTCGTCGTGGCCTGGATGCTGCGCGCACCCCGTCCGGGCGAGGTGCCTGCGGCTGGCGCGAAGAAGGCGGTCCAGCAAAGCTCCAACAGCTACAGGCCGCGGGAAATGTTCGCCTCGCCGGTGTTCTGGCTGCTCTACGTCATGTTCGTCGCGGTCTCCGCGAGCGGGCTGATGGCGACGGCGCAGCTCGCCGTGATCGCATCGGACTACAAGATCGGCGATACGGTGCTGTTCCTCGGCGCATCCACGCTTGGGGTGGCACTCGTCTTCGACAGCGTGATGAACGGAGTTGCCCGTCCCTTCTTCGGCTGGGTCTCCGACGAGATCGGGCGCGAGCGGACCATGCTGATCGCCTTCGGTCTCGGCGGCCTCAGCTATCTGCTGCTCGGCAGCTTGGGGCACAGCCCCTGGGCGTTCGTCCTGTTCGCGGGCCTGATCTTCTTCACCTGGGGTGAGATCTTCAGCCTGTTCCCTTCGACATGCACGGACACCTTCGGGCCGAAATACGCGACCGTGAATACCGCGTGGCTCTACACCGCCAAGGGCACGTCCGCGCTCCTGGTGCCGTTTGCGAGCGAACTCGCGGAGCGCGGGGACTGGTCCACCGTGTTCATCATCGCGGCGGGCGCCAACTTCGCCGCTGCCCTGCTCGCGGTCGCTGTCCTGCGGCCGCTGCGTAGGATGCACAACGCCAGGGCGAGCGCGTTGGTCGCGGCCCGCGTTGCGGCGGCCGAGTAGCACGGAGCGGCGTGGCGCCGGGTCCCATGGCCCCGGCGCCACGCAGGGCACGGCACCAGCGCGGCGAGGATCGGGTGGCGCGGAGGGAATGCCAGGCACTTCAAGCCTCCCGTGCTCGGATCGGACCTGCCGCCGGGGAGGTCTTCGGAGGCCTCCACCGGCCGCGAAGCAGGACATCGTCGCCCTGCTTCGCGCCGCCGTCCGCGAGAGCGGCACTGTCCGGTCGAGCGTCTCCACCAGATCCGGGACAAGCGCGGCCAGGTCCGCGTTGCACCGGATCGGCCGCCGGCGCCGCAATGCCCGCCCGGCATGCGCCGGTGAGGAGGCCGCATTGGCGCGGGCGGCGGCGGATGCAATTTTCTTGATGCGATGGGGCTGCCAATGCCGCCGTCGCGGGAACCAGGGAGCGACAACCATGAACGCCGCACACCGCCGGCGCCGCGCGTCGACGGCCGCTTTCTTCGCCGCGGCGGCCATCGGGATCCCGGGCGCTGCCGCGCTCACCGGCGGGCCCGTCCACGCCCAGGAGGTTGGCGGCCGCGCGGCCGCGCCGCTGCCGATGCCGCCGCGTTCGCGGGGCCTCGCCGAGGAGGTGCTGTAATGGAAAGGCGGAGCGTCGCCGAGGTTCGGCGGTTCGAGCACCCGGGCGCGGGGCGCGGGAAGGCGCGGGCCGCGCCCAAGGGCCGAAATGTCCAGCCGCAGGCGCAGCAGGAGGTCGCGGCGCTGCTCGGCGACCGGCCCCGTGACCGGGACCTGCTGATCGAGCATCTGCACCTGATCCAGGACACCTACGGCCAGGTCTCGGCCGAGCACCTTGCGGCACTCGCGGTGGAGATGCGGCTGGGCTACGCGGAAGCCTACGAGACCGCCACCTTCTACGCCCATTTCAACGTGGTGAAGGAGGGCCAGCCGAAGCTCGCGCCCACCGTGGTCCGCGTGTGCGATGGCCTCACCTGCGAGATGTTCGGCGCGCGGGCGCTGCTCGCGCGGCTGCAGGCGATGGCCGAGGAGGGACGCCTTGGCAGCGGCGTCCGTGTCGTCCGGGCCCCCTGCGTCGGGCTGTGTGACAAGGCGCCGGCGGTGGAGGTGGGGCATCGTTTCCTGCACCAGGCCGAGCCCGAGGCGGTCGCCGAGGCGGTGGCGAGGCGCGACATGCACCCGCACATCCCTGCCTACACCGACTACGAGGCCTACGTCGCGGGCGGGGGATATCGCCTGCTGAACCAGCTGCGCAGCGGTGAGATCGCCGCCGAGAGCGTGCTCCAGGCGCTCGACCATGCGGGGCTGCGCGGCATGGGCGGCGCGGGCTTCCCCACCGGGCGCAAGTGGCGCGCGGTGCTGGGCCAGCCGGGCCCGCGCCTCATGGCCGTCAATGCGGACGAGGGAGAGCCCGGCACCTTCAAGGACGGGTACTTCCTCACCACCGATCCGCACCGCTTCCTGGAGGGCGCGCTGATCGGCGCGCACATCATCGGGGCGACGGATCTCTACATCTATCTCCGTGACGAGTATCCGGCCGCGCGCGAGATCCTGCTGAGGGAGATGGCGAAGCTGCCGCCCGGCGGGCCGAGGCTGCACCTGCGGCGCGGCGCGGGGGCCTATATCTGCGGCGAGGAATCGTCGCTGCTGGAGAGCCTCGAAGGCAAGCGCGGACTGCCGCGGCACAAGCCGCCCTACCCGTCCGAGGTGGGGCTGTTCGGGCGGCCGACGCTGATCAACAATGTCGAGACCCTGTACTGGGTGCGCGACCTGCTTGAGAAGGGCCCGGACTGGTGGACCGGCCACGGCCGCAACGGGCGGCAGGGGCTGCGCAGCTTCTCGGTCTCCGGCCGGGTGAGGGAGCCCGGGGTGAAGGTGGCGCCGGCCGGCATCACCGTGCGCGAGCTGATCGACGAGCATTGCGGCGGCATGCTCGAAGGGCATGCCTTCGCGGCCTACCTGCCGGGCGGCGCCTCGGGCGGCATCCTGCCGGCGAGCATGGGCGACATCCCGCTCGATTTCGGCACGCTGGAGAAGCACGGCTGCTTCATCGGCTCCGCGGCGATCATCGTGCTCTCGGACAAGGACGATGTGCGCGCGGCGGCGCTGAACCTGATGCGCTTCTTCGAGGACGAGAGCTGCGGCCAGTGCACCCCGTGCCGCGTCGGCACGCAGAAGGCGCGCATGCTGATGGAGCGCGGGAACTGGGACGAGGCGTTGCTCGGCGAGCTTTCGGCGACGATGCGGGACGCCTCGATCTGCGGCCTCGGCCAGGCGGCGCCGAACCCGCTGACCTCCGTGCTGAAGTACTTCCGCGAAGCCCCCATCCGCAAGGAGCCCGCGGCATGAGCGCGACGATCACCTTCGAGCTGGACGGCGAGCAGGTCGAGGCGCGGCCCGGCGAGACGATCTGGGACGTGGCGCGGCGGCTCGGGACGGAGATCCCGCATCTCTGCCACGCGCCGGAGCCGGGCTACCGGCCGGACGGGAATTGCCGCGCCTGCATGGTGGAGATCGAGGGCGAGCGCGTGCTTGCCGCCTCCTGCATCCGCCGGCCCGCGCAGGGCATGCGCGTGCGCACCGCCACTGAGCGGGCGCGCGCGGCGCGCCGGATGGTGATAGAGCTGCTCGTCGCCGACCAGCCGGCGCGCGCGACCTCGCACGACCCGGACAGCAGGTTCTGGGCCTGGGCCGACCGCCAGGGCGTGGCGGAGAGCCGCTTCCCGGCGGTGGAGCGCTGGGGCCCCGACGCCTCGCACCCCGCGATGCGCGTCAACCTCGACGCCTGCATCCAGTGCAACCTCTGCGTGCGCGCCTGCCGCGAGGTGCAGGTGAACGACGTGATCGGGATGGCGTACCGCAATGCCGCGGCGAAGGTGGTGTTCGACTTCGACGACCCGATGGGCGAGTCCACCTGCGTCGCGTGCGGCGAGTGCGTGCAGGCCTGCCCGACCGGCGCGCTGATGCCCTCCGCCTATCTCGACGAGGACCAGAGCCGCGCGGTCTGGCCGGACCGCACGGTGGACAGCCTGTGCCCCTATTGCGGCGTCGGCTGCCAGGTGACCTATCACGTGAAGGACGAGACCATCGTCTATGCGGAGGGTCGCGACGGACCGGCCAACCAGAAGCGGCTCTGCGTGAAGGGGCGCTTCGGCTTCGACTACATCCGCCACCCGCACCGGCTGACGAGGCCGCTGGTGCGGCTGCCGAACGCGCCGAAGGACCCGCACGGCCAGGTCGATCCCGCGAACCCGTGGACCCACTTCCGCGAGGCGAGCTGGGAGGAGGCGCTGGACCTCGCGGCCGCCGGCCTCACGCGCCTGCGCGACGAGCATGGGCCCGCGGCATTGGCCGGGTTCGGCTGCGCCAAGGGCTCGAACGAGGAGGCGTACCTGTTCCAGAAGCTGGTGCGCACCGGCTTCGGCTCGAACAACGTCGACCACTGCACGCGGCTGTGCCACGCCTCCTCGGTGGCGGCGCTGATGGAGGGGCTGAATTCCGGCGCGGTCACGGCGCCCTTCGCGGCGGCCCTCGACGCGGAGGTGATCTTCGTCATCGGCGCGAATCCGACGGTGAACCACCCGGTGGCGGCGACCTTCATCAAGAACGCGGTGAAGCAGAAGGGCGCCAAGCTGGTGGTCGCGGATCCGCGGAGCCAGGCGCTGTCGCGCCTCGCCACCTACAATCTGCGGTTCAAGCCAGGCACCGACGTCGCGATGCTGAACGCGATGATCCACACGATCATCGAGGAGGGGCTGACCCACGAGCGCTACGTCGAGAGCCACACGGAGGGCTTCGAGGCGCTGCGGTCCAGGGTCAGGGACTTCCCGCCCGAGAAGATGGAGGCGGCTTGCGGCGTCCCCGCGCAGACGCTGCGCGAGGTGGCGCGGCTCTACGCGCGCTCCCGCGCCTCGATCATCTTCTGGGGCATGGGGATCAGCCAGCACGTGCACGGCACCGACAATGCGCGCTGCCTGATCGCGCTGGCGCTGATCACCGGCCAGATCGGGCGTCGCGGCACCGGCCTGCATCCGCTGCGCGGGCAGAACAACGTGCAGGGCGCGTCCGATGCGGGGCTGATCCCGATGGTCTTCCCGGACTACCAGCCCGTCGAGAGGGAGTCCGTCCGCCGCGTCTTCGAGGAGCTCTGGGGCCGGAATCTGGAGCCGCGGCGCGGGCTGACCGTGGTGGAGATCATGTCCGCGATCCACGCCGGCGAAATCCGCGGGATGTACATCGAGGGGGAGAACCCTGCGATGTCCGACCCCGACCTCCAGCATGCGCGCGAGGCGCTGGCGAGGCTCGAGCACCTGGTCGTGCAGGACATCTTCCTGACCGAGACGGCGTTCCACGCGGACATCGTCCTGCCGGCATCCGCCTTCGCGGAGAAGGCGGGCAGCTTCACCAACACCGACCGGCGCGTGCAGATGGCGCGGCCCGTGGTCGAACCGCCGGGGGATGCGCGGCAGGACTTGTGGATCATCCAGGAGATCGCAAACCGAATGGGCTGCGGCTGGACCTACACCGGCCCGGCCGACGTGTTCGCGGAAATGAAGCTGGTCATGCCCTCGCTCGCCAACATCACCTGGGAGCGGCTGGAGCGGGAGGGCGCCGTCACCTACCCGGCGGACTCCCCGGACAAGCCGGGCAGCGAGATCATCTTCTCCGCCGGCTTCCCCACCGTAAGCGGCCGCGCGAGGATCGTGCCTGCAGAGGTGCTGCCGCCGGACGAGGTGCCGGATGACGAGTACCCGATGGTGCTCTCCACCGGGCGTGTGCTGGAGCATTGGCACACCGGCGCGATGACGCGCCGCGCCGAGGTGCTCGACGCGATCGAACCCGAGGCGGTCGCGGTCATGTCGCCGGAGGATCTGCGGCGCATGGGGATGGAGCCGGGCCGGTTCATCCGCCTGGAGACGCGCCGCGGCGCGATCGAGCTGAAGGTGCGCTCGGACCGCGACGTGCCGGCGGGCATGGTGTACCTGCCGTTCTGCTACGCGGAAGCGGCGGCCAACCTGCTGACCAACCCGGCGCTCGACCCGCTCGCGAAGATCCCCGAGTTCAAATTCTGCGCCGCGCGCATCTCCCCCGCCGGGGCGGCGGCGCCGGCGGCGTGATGGGCATGGGTCGCCTGCGGCTGGCCCTTGCAGGGCATCGATCATCCAGAGGACGGTAGACCCACCCTGCCGCTGGCCCCTGGCGACGACACGCAGCGCGCCATCCGGCTTGACGGCAATGGCGGTAGATAGGGTGAGGCAACTTGATAGTGCGTTCGACAAGATCGGACGGTATGATTGTGCGTGGCCGACGACTGCGCCTAGTCAGTCTACGCCATGAGATCCGCTTGCCTCTAGCTAACCGGAGCGCCTGCGGTCCGTCTGTGGACTGGTGCGGATACTGGCAGTGTGGTGGCCACGCGCAGGCTGGCTAGCCCCAATACTGTTCAGTTGGACGAAGATCCTGTTCAGATAAGCGCCCAGCCCGACCCCAAACCATTGGAATTCCAGCTTCTGTGGAGGTTGCGATCTCGGCAGGAGCCCCTTATCTGAACAGCATTGTGGCTAGTGTCCTGCCCGCGAAGTTCGCTGCTTCAGCAGCGAGCGGAGCGGACCAGCAGGCCACTGAAAACAAAGGCTAGTGGACCGAGAACGAAGTCCGAAGGACTTCGGAATCGGGACACTAGCCCATCTGCCCGGCCGGCCCAATCCAGGCCAAAGCGTAATTGTTGGGTTTGGACACCCCGCCAGCGTGGCGTCGTTGTACTTCCCACATGAGGAAGGGCACCGATGAATCGTCGCACTTGCACGGCAGCCAGACACGCAATGTCAACGCAATGGCTGCGTCTCGGAACGACGCTTCTTGTCGTGCTGCTCTCGCTGAACGCCCGGGCAGATACGGGCTGGCCACCTGCCCCTGTGGAGCTCGCGGCCTGGATTGAGCAGGAGATGCAGCGATATGGCACGCCCGGCGCCAGCGTGGCGGTGATCCGGGATCATCGCATCGCATGGGCGCAGGGCTTCGGGCTGAGCGACAAGGAACATCGTACTCCGGTCACCACGCGCACCCTGTTCCAGGCGGCATCCACCAGCAAAC
>DASQVL010000570.1:0-4561 GCA_035640795.1 Crenalkalicoccus sp.
TTCCAGGTTGAGCAGCGAGGCGCCCTGCAGCGCGCCCGCCAGGCCAGGGCGGTCCCCGCCGCCGGGCCAGGCCATGGCGGGATCCACCCTCGGATGGGCGACCGCCAGGACGCCGCGGGGGATGTTGTCGGCGGCCGGCGGTGGCAGGGCGAGGGCGCAGACCCGGGCGTCCCAGCCGAACTGCGCCGCCGCTGCCTCCGCATTCTCCCGCGCCGGGTCCCAGGGCGGCGCGTCGAAGGTGACGCGGTCGCCCCAGCGGATCAGCGCGTCGCGCCGGTAGCCGGGGGCGACGGTATCGTCCTGCTTCACCGGCAGGGCCAGCCCGTCGAGGTCGCTGCGCCGGACCTGCGCGCGCGCGAGGGCCGGCGCCGCGAGGGCGGGCAGGGCGAGGCCGGCGGCAAGCAGGGCGCGCCGGCGGATCATCCGGCCGCGACCGGGGGCGGCAGGTGGACGCGCACCGGCGGCAGCTCTCCCTCCCACCGCTCCACCTCCACCAGGCAGGACTGCGCGGAGGGCCCCTGGCCGAGGCGCGAGGTGCCGATATCGGGCGTCAGCACGTTCGGGTTGCCATGCACGCAGAGGCTGCCGGGCACGCCCGGCTCCAGCGGGTCGAACCAGGCGCCGGGCGCCATCGCGACCACGCCGCGCAGCAGCCCGTCATCGAGGCGCACGCCGCCGAGGCAGGCGCCGCGGTCGTTGAAGACGCGCACGACGTCGCCGGGGCGGAGGCCGCGCGCCGCCGCGTCCTCCGGGTGCATCAGGACCGGCTCGCGGCCCTGGATCTTGTCGGCCGCCGCGACCCGGCCGGTATCGAGCTGGCCGTGCAGGCGGGTCGCCGGCTGCCAGGTCAGGAGATGGAGGGGCAGGCGCGCCGCGGCAGGCGCGCCGAGCCATTCGCGCGGCGGGATCCAGACCGGGTGGCCGGGGCAGTCCCCGTAGCCGAAGGAGGCGATGGTCCCGGAGAACAGCTCGACCTTGCCGGACGGCGTATCGAGCGGATGTGCCGCCGGGTCCTGCGCGAATTCGGCGAAGAGGGTGTAGGCCTCCCCGGGCTCGGGCTCCGACACCTCGACATGGCCCTCGGCCCAGAAGCGGTCGAAAGCGGGCGGATCGAAGCCGCGGGCGCCGCAGGCCTGGCGCCAGCGCTCATACAGGTGGCGCAGCCAGGCCGCCTCGTCCCGCTGCTCGGTGAAACGGTCGCGGAAGCCGAGCGCG
Organism: Crenalkalicoccus sp.; assembly: GCA_035640795.1. Classification (GTDB taxonomy): domain Bacteria; phylum Pseudomonadota; class Alphaproteobacteria; order Acetobacterales; family Acetobacteraceae; genus DASQVL01. The sequence goes on from DASQVL010000570.1 coordinate 1,216, forward strand.
TCCGCGACATCCGCCAGCATGTCGTGGTCGTTGCGCGCCTGGGCGATGGGCGGGATCGCCTGGTGCATGGCGCGCACGAAGCGGTCGCGCGAGCTGCTGGCGATGTCGTTCCGCTCGAGCGTGGTGGTCGCCGGCAGGACGATGTCGGCATGGCGGGCGAGCGCGGTCCACCACGGCTCCTGCACCACGATGGTCTCTGGCCTGCTCCAGGCGCGCAGCAGCCGGTTCAGGTCCTGGTGGTGGTGGAAGGGGTTGCCGCCGGCCCACCAGATCATGCGGATGTCGGGCAGGGTGATGTCGCGGCCGTTGAACTGCAGCACCTCGCCCGGCCGCTCCAGCATCTCCGTGATGCGGGCCACCGGGATCATCAGGGGCGCGGGGTTGCGCGCGACGGGCGAGGCGACGGAGGGCAGCTCCCGCCGCGGCGTGCCCATGCCGTTGGTGCTGCCATAGCCGAAGGCGACGCCCTGGCCGGGCTTGCCGATGGTGCCCAGCATGGCGGCCAGCGCCACCAGCATCCACCAGGGCTGCTCGCCGTAATCGGCACGCTGCAGCGACCAGGCGGCGGTGAGCATGCAGGGCCGGGCGGCGCAGTCCAGCGCGAGGCGGCTGATGGTGTCCGCGGGGACGCCGGTGATGGCCGCGGCCCAGTCCGGCGTCTTCGCCTGGCCATCCGCCTCGCCCAGGATGTAGGCGCGGAGCTTCTCCCACCCCACGCAATGCGTGGCGAGGAAGCCGCGATCCTCCTTCCCCGCAGCCAGCAGCGCGTGAGCCATGGCGAGCATCATCGCGGTGTCCGACCCCGGGCGGATCGGCACCCATTCGGCGCCGAGCTCCACTTCGGTGTCGCCGCGATGCGGGGAGATGTTCACAATGCGGAGCCCCGCCGCGGCGGCGCGGCGCATCAGCGGCAGGTAGTCGTGCCGCCCCATGCCGCCCGAGAGGACGAGGCCGTTCTTCGCCGCAAGCCCGCCGAAGCAGAGCATCAGCCGCGCATGGCGGGTGATGGCGTCCCAATCGGTCAGCCGGCCGAGGGTGATCTCGTTCGTCCCCACCACATGCGGCATCAGCGCCTGGCCGGTCGCATAGGAGTAGGCGTTGACCGAGGCGGTGAAGCCGCCGCCGAGCCCGAGGAAGCGCTGCAGCTGGGTGCGCGCATGGTGGAAGCGCCCGGCCGAGGACCAGCCATAGGAGCCGCCATAGATGGCGTTCGGCCCGTGCTCCGCGCGGACCCGCGCCGTCTCCTCGGCGAGGATGCGGGTGACTTGGTCCCAGGTGACGGGGACGAAGGGGTCGCCGCCGCGGGGATGGCCGCGCCGGCGGCCGGCGAGCCAGCCCTGGCGGATATGGGGGCGGTCAATGCGGGCCTGGCTGTGGACGGCATCCGGCACGCTCTCGATCAGCGCGCCGGGCTCCGGGTCCGGACCGAAGGGGCGGACGGCGGTGACCCGGCCGCCTTCGACGACCGCGTCGAAATAGCCCCAGTGGGAGGCGTGCGGCTTGATCTCGGTCATGGCCGGGACCTTGCCGGATGCGGCGGGGGAAGGGAACGGCCCCCCCCGTGTCCTGCCCGAGTGTCCTGCCCGAGCGTCCTGCCCGCCGAGTTCGCTGCTTCAGCAGCGAACGGAGCGGACCAGCAGGCCACTGAAACAAAGGCCAGCGTTCCGATCCGAAGGGTGCCGCACAGGCGGCGACCTTCGGAATCGGGACACTGGGCCGGTTCAGCCGTGCTGGAGCCGGCGGGCCAGCCTTTCCGCTTCGGTGCCGCGTGCCGGGCGGCGGCCGCTCAGGCCGCCTGCTTGCCCCGGCGCTCCAGCCGCTCCTGCTTGCGGGCCTGGCGGGCGGCCCGCTCCTCGGGCGTCAGCTTCGGTTTGTCGCCCTGCTGACGCCGCTCCTCCTTGCCCTCGGCGCGCTTCTCGGGCCTCTCGCCCTTCTCCTTCGCCGGCCTGTCCTTCTTCGGCCTGGCCGGCCGCTCGGCATCGACGCCGTGCTCGCCGGCGAGCTTGCGCAGCGCCTTGTCCTTCCCGTCGGCGGCAAGCGCCCGGCGCAGCCGCGCCTCCGCCTCCTCGCGCACCTCGGGATCGTCCTCGCCGATCTCGAAGAGCGCGGTCAGCGCGCCGATATGCGCCGGCTCCTTGCCGAGCGCCTTGTTGAAGAAGCGCCGCGCCTCCTGCGTCTCGCCGGCGCGCAGCTTGTCGGTGCCACGCTTGTAGGCGTTCTCGGCGACCTTGCTCGGCACCTGCGCCGCCTGCTCCAGGACGACGGCGAGCGCCACCTCCAGCACCTCGCCCTCGCTCGGCACCGGGTCCGGCGTCGCCGGGTAGCGGGAGAAATCCTCGCTGAAGACGCGCTCGCGGCCGGGGAAGTAATCGGCGCGCAGGCGCTCATTCGCCTCGCGGAAGGCCTCGTAGAAGGTCTCGGCCTCGGCGCGCGAGGGCCGGCGGCCGGTGCCGGAGAATTTGGCGTCCACGACGTGGCGGATGAACTCCGGCACCTTCTCGTCGCCCTCATCCTCCTCGGCGCCTGCCGGGCGGGAGGCGGCGTTGATGCGGCGGAGGAATTCCTGCGCCGCCGCGCTGATCGAGCTGTTCACCTGCCCGACCACGCTGAGGTCGAGGATGTCGCCCATGCCGCAGGCGTGCTGGAAATCCTTCAGCAGCTCGCCGCCCACGAACTCGGCGCGGCCGAACAGGCGCGGCTTCACCTGGTCCCGCCCGAAGGCGGCGGCCCAGCGTTCGCACATGGCGTGCCAGTCGAAGCGGTGGGCGTTCTTGCGGTTCTCCTCGAGCGGCGGCAGCACCTCGGTGCGGTCGCTGCCGCTGCGCATGCGCGTCGAGTAGAGGCTGACCGCGAGCTCGTCCTGCCGGCGCAGATAGGCGATCACCTGGTACTCGTCGAAGTGCTGGTCGAGCAGCGCCTTCAGCCGCTTCGCCGCTTCCGGCGTCGAGATCTTCCGGTAGCAGTGCTCGTTCGAGAAGATGACGGTGTGGACGCTGTCGGGCAGATCCTCCATCTCCCGCGCCAGGTCGGCCTCGAAGCGCTTCGCCACCCAGCTGGCATCGCCCGCCTCGCCGGTGACGCGCGCCATCTTGTCGGTGCGGCCGGAATCGCCCGCGTAGATCGCCAGGCGGAAATGGTTCTTGTCCCCGGGCGAGGTCGGGTAACAGTAGCCGTGCTGCGCGAGCAGCGGGCGGTTCGCCTCCAGCATGCGCTGGATGGAGGTGGATCCGGTCTTCGCCGTGCCGATGTGGATGATCGCCCTGCGCTTGCGCATGGAGCCGCTTCCCTGTTCCGATCGCCGTCGGGCGCGCGCGCCCTATTCCGCCGCCTGCTGCCCGGCCCGGCG
>DASQVL010000571.1:0-4070 GCA_035640795.1 Crenalkalicoccus sp.
ACGGAGCCGCACTCCCCGCTGGCCTATACATTGGCCGATGCCGTGCGGCGCGCGCGGCTGCCCTTGCCGGAACTGCTTGCCGAGGTGCTGCCCGACCAGGCGGCCCGGACCGCCATGCTGAGCTCGCTCGGGATCCGCATCCCTGACGGCCAAGCGCCCTGACGCCCGGCTGCGAAATCTTCGGCCCTGCAGGCGCGTTGACCGGTTTCGAGCCAGCTGCGTAGTGTGATAGTGACAGAGGGGAACCGGACCGGGACCGGTCTGCCCCAGGAGGCCAGGTCATGAGCAGCAGCATCCACGATAAGCTGGCCCGGGTGCGCAAGCCCCGTGTGCACATCACCTATGAGGTCGAGACCGAGGGCGCGCAGATCGAGCGCGAGCTGCCCTTCGTGGTCGGGGTGATGGGGGACTTCGCCGGCGACCCGACCGAGCCGCTGAAGCCGCTTTCGGACCGCAAATTCGTCCAGATCGACCGCGACAACTTCAACGACGTCATGGCGCGCATCGCGCCGGGCCTGAACATCAAGGTGGACAACACGCTCGCCGGCGATGGCAGCCAGATGTCGGTGAACCTGAAGTTCAAGTCCATCGAGGATTTCGAGCCGGCGAAGGTCGCCGAGCAGGTCCCCGCGCTGAAGGCGCTGATGGACACAAGGGCCAAGCTGCGCGACCTGATGAGCAAGGCCGACCGCTCCGAGGAGCTGGAGGGCCTGCTGGAGCAGGTGCTGCAGGACCAGGACAAGCTGGCGAAGCTCTCGGCCGAGCTCGGCCTCGACAAGAAGGAAGGCTGAGCCATGAGCCAGACCCAGTCCGCGCCAGCCGGCGCCACGACGACGACCGAGGAAGCCGGTCTCGGCCTCCTCGACCAGGTGATCGGCGCGACCAAGCAGACCGAGCGCGACCGCGCGCAGGAGCTGATCAAGGTCCTGACCGAGGAGGCGCTGAAGGGCACCGTCACCTACAGCCGCAACCTGACCAAGACCTTCGAGCGCGCCATCGCGGAGATCGACCGCAAGCTCTCCGAGCAGCTGAGCGCGGTGATGCACCACGAGCGCTTCCTGAAGCTCGAGGGCAGCTGGCGCGGCCTGCACTACCTGGTCATGAACTCCGAGACCGGGACCAGCCTGAAGATCCGCATGATGCAGTGCAGCAAGCGCGACCTGTCGCGCGACCTGCAGCGCGCGGTGGAGTTCGACCAGAGCCAGACCTTCAAGAAGCTCTACGAGAACGAGTTCGGCACGCCGGGCGGCGAGCCCTACGGCGTCATCGTCGGCGACTACGAGTGGACCAACCACCCGGACGACGTCGAGACGCTGCGGCTGATGTCGAACGTCTCGGCCGCCGCCTTCGCGCCCTTCATCTCGGCGGCCGGCGCCGGCATGTTCGGCTTCAGCGACTGGCGCGAGCTGACCAAGCCGCGCGACCTCGCCAAGATCTTCGAGACGCAGGAATACACCAAGTGGCGGTCCTTCCGGGACACCGAGGACAGCCGCTTCGTGTCGCTGACCATGCCGCGCACCATCGCCCGCCTGCCCTATGGCGGCGCGACCGTCCCGGTCGAGGAGTTCGGCTACGAGGAAGCCCCCTATGACGAGGCGGGCAACGCCAAGGCGATGGACCACAACCACTATTGCTGGATGAACGCCGCCTACGTCATGGCGACCCGCATGACCGACGCCTTCGCGCAGTACGGCTTCTGCGTGGCGATCCGCGGCGCCGAGGGTGGCGGCAAGGTCTCCAACCTGCCGACTCATGTCTTCACCTCGGATGACGGCGACCTCGACGCCAAGTGCCCGACCGAGGTCGGCATCACCGACCGGCGGGAATTCGAGCTCTCCAACCTCGGCTTCCTGCCGCTCTGCCACTACAAGAACACCGACTACTCGGTCTTCTTCGGCGGCCAGTCCGTGCAGAAGCCGAAGAAGTACGACCGGCCGGAGGCGACGGCGAACGCCGCCATCTCCGCCCGCCTGCCCTACCTGATGGCGACCGGCCGCTTCGCGCACTTCCTCAAGGTGATGGCGCGCGACAAGATCGGCTCCTTCATGGAGGCGACCGACTGCGAGGCCTGGCTGAACCGCTGGATTGGCAACTACGTGAACGGCAACCCCTCGGCCGGGCCGGAGATGAAGGCGAAGTACCCGCTGCGGAACGCCAAGGTCGAGGTGAAGGAGATCCCGGGCAAGCCCGGCTCCTACAACGCCATCGCCTACCTGCAGCCCTGGCTGCAGATGGAGGAGCTGACCACCTCCATGCGCATGGTCGCCCGCATCCCGGAGAAGCAGTGACGCCCTGAACGGGCAGGCTTCCGCCATGGACGCGGCCGTCGCCGAGTCTTCGGCCGCAGCGGCGACGGAGGAGACACCCCTCCGTCGGCCGATGCTGGAAGGTGCCTTCCTCGACCGTGCCGGCGCGGCCACGGCGGCGCGCCTGGGCGGTTTCCTGGCCGAGCCCTCCCCCGCCGCCGCGCTGCGGGACTGGTTCGGGGAGGCGGCACTCGCCGTCCTGCTGCGGCACGATGGCAGCGCCGCCGGCCGCCGCGAGGCCATGGCGCGGCTCGAGGAGGCCGCGGACCGCGACATCGCCGCGCTCGACCGCATGCTGACGGCGCAGCTCGACGCGATCCTCGGCCATGAGCGGCTGCGCCGGCTGGAAGGCTCCTGGCGCGGCCTGCACTGGCTCGCCGAGCGCATCCCGCTCGGCGCCCGCATCAAGGTGCGCGTGCTGGTGCTGCGCTGGCCGGAGCTCTGCCGCGACTTCGACCGCGCGGCGGAGTTCGACCAGAGCCAGCTCTTCCGGAAGGTCTACGAGGAGGAGTTCGGCACGCCGGGCGGCGAGCCCTACGGCATGCTGTGCGGGGACTGGGAGGTGCGGCCCTTCCCCGGCCCCGGCGCGCCGACCGACGACATCGCCGGGCTCGACCAGCTTGCCGCCGTGGCCGCCGCCGCCTTCGCGCCCACCGCCGTCGCCGCGCACCCGGCGCTGTTCGGCCTCGACGAGTACGCCTCGCTCGGCGCGGCGGTCGAGCTGACGGAGCCGATCCGCGGGCCGGATCGCCGGCGCTGGCGCAGCCTGCAGGAGCGCGAGGACACGCGCTTCCTGGCCGTGGTGCTGCCGCGCGCCATGGCCCGGCCGCCCTGGCCGGATTCGGGCAGCCGCGCCGACCGCTTCCGCTACCGCCCGAACCCGGGCCAGCCGACGGCGCGGGTCTGGATGAGCCCGGTCTACGCGCTCGCCGCGACCGCCATGCGCGCCTTCGCCCTGCATGGCTGGCCGGCCGATATCCGCGGCGCCGTGGTCTCGGAAACGCCGCTCGGCGGCGTGGTGGACAGCCTGCCCTGGGAGCGGCTGCCCGCCGATCCCGCCGGGCGCCCGCCCCGCCCGCCGGTGGAGGTCGCGCTGACCGACGAGCAGGAGCGGCAGGCCGTCGAGGCCGGCCTGATCCCGCTGGTCGGGCTGGAAGGGCTGCCGGAGGCGGTCTTCGCCGCCGCGCCCAGCCTGCACCGGCCGCCGCGGATGGCCGGCGCGAACGCCGCCGTGGCCAATGCCAATCAGCGCCTCTCGGCGCAGTTCAACGCGCTGCTCTGCGTCAGCCGGCTCGCCCACTGCATCAAGCTGATGGGCCGCGACATGACCGGCAGCTTCCGCACGGCAGAGGCGATCGAGGAGCGGCTGGCGCAATGGCTGCTGCGCTTCACCAGCGCGAGCAGCGGCGCGGCGGACGCCACCGGCGCCCGCTTCCCGCTGCGCGACGCGCAGGTCGCGGTCGTCGAGAAGCCTGGCCAGCCGGGCGTTTTCGGCTGCACCATCCATCTGCAACCGCATTTCCAGCTGGACGAGGTGGGTGCCGCCTTCCGGCTGGTCACCGACCTCCAGCCGCCAAGGGCCGCCGCATGACCATCACGAGGGATGCCTTCCAGGCCGGCGACCTGGCCGGCGCCGTCGCCGCCGCGACCGCCGCGGTGCGCGCCGCGCCGCGCGATGCCGGCCAGCGCTGGCTGCTCGCCGAGATGCTGCTCTTCGCGGGCGAGGTGGAGCGCGCGGACCGCGCGCTCGACGCGGTCATCGAG
>DASQVL010000572.1:0-2925 GCA_035640795.1 Crenalkalicoccus sp.
CGCCGAGCTCGGCGGCCTGCAGGCCGAACTCCTGGGCGGCACGCCCGATCCGGACCGGCTCGCGCGCCTCGCCGCGCTGCAGGATGGCGAGGAGGGCTGCGACCCCGGGCTGCGCGAAGCGGTGCGCGGCCTCGCCCTGCGCGCGGCAGTCGAGCTGGCGCGGCGCGGCTGGCCGCCCGGGGGTTGATCCGCGCCGAACCGCTCGGGATTCGCGTCCTTGGCGTGAAAGTCGCGCCGTTTCAGGAATTTGCGGACCCCCGCCCCCTTGGCGCTGGCGGGGGGCCGCCTGTATGGTCCGCCCGCCTTCGGGCCGGGGCGACGGGCCAGGGATACCGGGGGCTTGGGACCGTCCATACAATGCTGATCACCCTGCCCCCCGACTATCGTCCGACCGACGATGAGGAGTTCATGAACCCGCAGCAGCAGGCCTATTTCCGGCAGAAGCTGCTGCGCTGGCGCCAGGAATTGCTGCGCGAGGCGGGCGACACGCTGGCCAGCCTCGGCGCCGGTGGCATTGCCGAGGCGGACCTGACGGACCGCGCCAGCGTGGAGACCGACCGCGCGCTCGAGCTCCGCACCCGCGACCGCGCCCGCAAGCTGATCGCCAAGATCGACCAGGCGCTGGAGCGGATCGAGAACGGCACCTATGGCTATTGCGAGGAGACCGGCGAGCCGATTGGCCTGAAGCGGCTGGAGGCGCGGCCGATCGCGACGCTCTCCATCGAGGCGCAGGAGCGGCACGAGCGCATGGAGCGCGTGCACCGCGACGACTAGTGTCCCGATTCCGAAGTCCTTCGGACTTCGTTCTCGGTCCACTAGCCTTTGTTTTCAGTGGCCTGCTGGTCCGCTCCGTTCGCTGCTCAAGCAGCGAACTTCGCGGGCAGGACACTAGCGCATTTTCCGTTCACATGCGTTCACGGCAAATGCTCCATCTCGTTGTTTGGAGAGCAGATCCACGCCCCCGGGCGTGAACGCCCGGGAGCGTGAATCGCTGGCCCGGGCGTGGCTGACCCCGTGCCGCCAGGCCGGCACGGGCCCGGGCGTCAGCCGGCGCGGCGCGTCCTGCCTTCCTCCGGCGCATCGCCCGCGAGTGTCGCGGCGATCGCCGCGCGCAGCGCCTCGGGCTTCGGGAGCGCGATGCTCTGCCGCGTCACCACGGCGAGGCCCTGCCGCGACATCGCCGTCAGCTCGCGCGAGACCGCCTCCCGCCGCGCGCCGATCCGCGCGGCGATGACGTGCTGCGGCGGCGGCGGGGAGACGCGGAGCGCCCCGTCCTCCCGCGGCCGCGCCATGCGCAGCAGCTCCGAATAGAGCCGGTAGCGGACCGGCAGCGCCACCATCTCCATCAGCCGCGTATCCTCAAGCCGGAGGCGCGCCGTCAGCATCCGCATCAGCCGGTGCGCCACGGGCGGCGACTGGAGGACGAGGTGCAGGAAGACCGGCCCCGGCAGGATGCAGAGCTGCGCCGTGTGCAGCGCGGTGACGTTGGCCGAGCGCGTCTCGCCGTCGATCGCCGCCATCTCGCCGAACACCTCGCCGGCCTCGCGCTCGCCGACGATCAGCTCCTGCCCTGCGGGCGTGCGCAGCGCCACCCGCACGCTGCCCGCGAGGATCAGGAAGACGTCGTCCGAGACATCGCCGTAATCCACCACCACCTCGCCCGGCTGGGCACGGCACCAGCGGGCGCGCCGCGCCGCTTCCGCCAGCGCGGCCGGCGCGGCATCGCGGAGCAGCGGAAAGCGGGCGAGCCGCGACTCGTGCTCGACGAGCTGGTTCATTGCGCCTTTCCGACGATCCGCTCACATCGTCGCGTGTCGCGGCGGCGGAGGCAAGCACCGCGGTTTGACACGCGGCACCGCGGCATGTTCGCCTTCCGGGCGAACAGGGAGGGCGAGGCGATGCGCGGCGCGCGCAACAGCCGGCCGTGACGGCCCCGCACCGGAAGGACTGGACGCCGGAGGCGCGCGGCGCGCTGCACGGCGTGCGCGTCCTCGACCTTTCGCGCCTGGTCGCCGGCAACCTGCTGACCAAGGTGCTGGCCGATCACGGCGCCGAGGTGGTGAAGCTGGAGCCGCCGGAAGGCGACACGCTGCGCGCCTGGCGGGTCGCCGGCGTCTCCACCACCTGGAAGGCGCTGGCGCGCAACAAGCTCTCGGTCTGCCTCGACCTGAAGCGGCCTGAGGGGATCGCGGTGGTCCGCCGCCTCGCCGCCGGCGCGGCCATGCTCGTCGAGAGTTTCCGCCCCGGCGTGCTGGAGGCGATGGGCCTCGCCCCCGCATCGCTGCTCGCCGCCAATCCGCGGCTGGTGGTGCTCCGCATCAGCGGCTGGGGGCAGGATGGCCCGTATCGCCACAAACCCGGCTTCGGCACGCTGATCGAGGGCTATGCCGGCTTCGCCGCGGCGAACGGCTTCGCGGACCGGGAGCCGGTGCTGCCGCCCATGTACATGGCGGATGGCTATGCCGGCCTCTATGGCGCCGCCGCGGCGCTGATCGCGCTGCGCCAGGCGGAGGTGACGGGCGAGGGCCAGGTGGTGGACCTCTCCCTCTTCGAGCCGATGTTCACGATCATGGAGCCGCAGCTGGCCAATTACCGGCTGACCGGCCGCGTCAAGCCGCGCACCGGCAGCCGCAGCACCAATGCCGCGCCGCGCAACGTCTACCGCACCCGGGATGGCGGCTGGGTCTGCCTCTCCGCCTCCACCCAGGGCATGACGGAGAAGCTGTTCCGCGCCATCGGGCGGCCGGAGCTGATCGCCGACCCGCGCTTCGCGGACAACGCCGCCCGCGTCGCGCATGGCGAGGCGCTGGACGCCATCATCGGCGGCTTCGTCGCCGAGCGGAGCCTGGCCGAGACGCTCGCGCATTTCGACGCGGCGGGTGTCACCATCGGCCCCGTCATGGACGCCGCCGCGCTGGAGGGCGA
>DASQVL010000573.1:0-2062 GCA_035640795.1 Crenalkalicoccus sp.
CGACGGCACGGGATCGTCCATGCGGCGATGATTTGGCGGCATGAACCGCTGCGGAAAGGACCGCGCCCCGCGCGTTGACAGCCCCGGCCGGCGGGCGCCACCTCCCGGGCAGGGAGGACGTGCCATGGCCGGAGCCGACCAGACGAAGAAGCCCTTCAGGCTGCGCAGCCAGCGCTGGTTCGACGACCCCGAAGACCCCGGCATGACGGCGCTCTACACCGAGCGCTACCTGAATTTCGGCCTGACGCGAGGCGAGCTGCAATCCGGCAAGCCGATCATCGGCATCGCCCAGACCGGCAGCGACATCGCCCCCTGCAACCGCCACCATGTCGAACTCGCCCGGCGGGTCAAGGACGGCATCGTCGCCGCCGGTGGCGTCCCGCTGGAATTCCCCATCCACCCGATCCAGGAGACGGGCAAGCGCCCGACCGCGGCGCTCGACCGCAACCTCGCCTATCTCAGCCTGGTCGAGGTGCTGCACGGCTACCCGCTGGATGGCGTCGTGCTGACCACGGGCTGCGACAAGACCACCCCCGCCTGCCTGATGGGCGCGGCCACGGTGAACATCCCGGCCATCGTGTTCTCCGGCGGGCCGATGCTGGACGGGCACTACAAGGGCAGGCTCACCGGCAGCGGCACCATCGTCTGGGAAAGCCGCAAGCGCCTCGCCGCCGGGGAGATCACCTACGAGCAGTTCATGGAGCTGGTGGCGAGCAGCGCGACCAGCGTCGGCCACTGCAACACCATGGGCACGGCGCTCTCGATGAACTCCCTGGCGGAGGCGCTGGGCATGTCGCTGCCCGGCTGCGCGGCGATCCCCGGGCCCTACCGGGAGCGTGGGCAGATGGCCTACGCGACCGGACACCGCATCGTCGAGATGGTGCACGAGAATCTCCGCCCCTCCGACATCATGACGCGTGCGGCCTTCGAGAACGCGATCGTGGCGGCGAGCGCCATCGGCGCGTCCACCAACTGCCCGCCGCACCTGATCGCCATCGCCCGCCACCTGGGCGTGGAGCTCAGGATCGAGGACTGGGACCGCATCGGCCACGACATCCCGCTGCTGGTGGATTGCCAGCCCGCCGGACGCTTCCTCGGCGAGAGCTTCCACCGCGCCGGCGGCATGCCGGCGGTGATGCGGGAGCTGCTGGCCGCCGGCAGGCTGCACGCGGATGTGCGCACCGTGACCGGCCGGAGCTTGGCCGAGGACCTCGAGGGCGTGGAGGAGCCGGACCGCGCCGTGATCCGCGCCTATGCCAACCCGCTGAAGCAGGCGGCGGGCTTCGCCATCCTCTCCGGCAACCTGTTCGACAACGCGGTGATGAAGCTCTCCGTCATCGACGAGACCTTCCGCCGCCGGTTCCTGAGCGAGCCGCCCGGCGTGTTCGAGGGCAAGGTCGTCGTCTTCGAGGGGCCGGAGGACTACCATGAGCGCATCGAGGACCCCTCGCTTGGCATCGACGAGCGCACAGTGCTGGTGATCCGCAATTGCGGCCCGGTCGGCTATCCCGGCAGCGCGGAGGTGGTGAACATGCAGCCGCCCGCGGCGCTGATCAAAGCCGGGGTGGAGGCGCTGCCCACCATGGGCGACGGGCGGCAGAGCGGGACCTCCGGCAGCCCCTCCATCCTGCACGTCACGCCGGAATCGGCGGTGGGCGGGGGCCTCGCGCTGCTGCAATCGGGCGATCCCATCCGTATCGACCTGAATGCCCGCCGCGTGGACGTGCTGATCCCGGAGGGCGAGCTGGCGGCGCGGCGCGCCGCATGGAAGCCGCCGCACTTCCTCAACAAGACGCCCTGGGAGGAGATCTACCGGGCGACGGTCGGGCAGCTCGGCAGCGGGGCGTGCATGGAGCTGGCGACGCTGTACCTGAACGTCCTGGAGACGCGGGGGGAGAGCCGGCACAATCATTGAGGGCCGGGCACTGAAGGCCGCGCACTGAGGGCCGGGCGCCAAGGGCCGGGGCCACTGATGGCCGGCGGCCGCGTCCGGCCTCAGCCCCGCCCGCGATCCAGCCGCGCCAGGGCCGCCCGCACCCCGGCCGGTGCCGCTGGCGTGCCG
>DASQVL010000574.1:0-2177 GCA_035640795.1 Crenalkalicoccus sp.
GGTCGAGCGTCGGGCCGTGCTCGCCGCGGTCAAGGCCAAGCCCGCTCCGCGGGCGCTGCGCGGCCTTGACCGCGGCTGCGCGCGGCCCGCTTCGGGTCCTGGCCGGGACGGAGAAACGGCCCTCTTTCAGCCGAACAGAGAAACCGGGTTTGGGTTGGCGCGAGACGGTTGGGAAGGGCTGCGCTGAAAAGGATCAGAAAAAGGTAGGTGGGGGTTTGGGGGGTCCCCGCAGGGGACGTTCCCTTCCTCCCCCAAGGGCCACCTCACTCCGCCGCCGCATAATCCGTCAGCAGCGAGTCCAGCCGGAACTCCGCCGCCAGATACTCCACCACCGCCCGCACCCGCGCCGGAATCTGCCGCCGACTGCTGAACACCGCCTGGATCGGCAGCGCCGTCGGCGTCCAATCCGGTAGCAGCCCGACCACCCGGCCCTCCTCCAGCTCCGGCCCGAACATCCAGACCGGGCAGAGGCCGAGGCCGATCCCCTCCAGCACCGCCTGCCGCACCGCCTCCGAGGTGGAGACCCTGAGCCGCCCCTGCACCCGCACGCGGAAGGCGCCCTCCGGCCCCTCCAGCTGCCATTCATCCGCCGCCATGTGACGGGCGAAGCGGATGCATTCGTGATGCGCCAGGTCGTCCGGGTGCTGCGGCGTGCCGGCGCGCGCCAGGTAGTCCGGGCTCGCCACGATGCTCCGCCGCGTCAGCCCGATCCGCCGCACCACCAGCTCCGGGTCGGTGACGACGCCGATCCGCACCGCGAAGTCCAGTCCGTCCAGCACCAGATCCGAGACCGCGTCGGACATGACCAGGTCCACGTGCAGCCCCGGATGCCGCGCGAACAGCCCCGGCAGGCGCGGGATGATGTGCAGCCGGCCGAAGGCGATGGAGCAGCCGATGCGCACCAGCCCCTCCACCTCCCCCCGCAACTGGCCGACCGCGGACATGGCGGCATCCGCCTGCTCCAGCGCCGCGCGGGCGGCGTCCAGGAACCGGCGCCCCTCCTCGGTCAGGGTCACGCCGCTCGCGGAGCGGTGCAGGAGCCGCGCCTTCAGCGCCGCCTCGAGATCGGCAACCTGGCGCGACACAGAGGGTTGCGAGGCGTTGAGCACTCGCGCCGCGGCCGAGAAGCCCCCGAGCTCGGCGACCCGGACGAAAGCCCGGAAATGCAGGAGAAGGTCCATGGCATCACAGATGGTGTGCGCCGCAGCATGCAAAAAGCGGATGGGCCCAAGGCGGGGAAACGCCGATCCGCGTGGCCCGCGGCCACGCCATGTTGCAGATCGTTGACAGTTGACCACGTGACGCGCGGCGAGCCCTGTGGCATGCGGCCGGCGTAGGAGGGGGGCTATGGGACGCCTGCAGGACCAGCTCGACGCGTTCAGCCGGGAACTGGCTCGCAAGGTGCCGGTCGAGCGGCGCGCGGTCATGGCGCGCGACATCGCGACGCGCCAGGCGGCCGGGATGGAAGGCCGCGTGCTGCGCCCGGGCGACCTGATCCCCGACCTGACCCTGCCCGATTGCGCGGACCGGCCGACCCGGCTGCGCGACCTGCTGCCCGCCATCATCGTCTTCTTCCGCGGTGGCTGGTGCCCCTATTGCGCGCTGGAGCTGCGCTACTGGCAGCGCCTGCTGCCGCAGATCCTGGCGGCCGGCGGCAAGCTGGTCGCGATCAGCCCGCAGGCCCCGGCGCATTCGCGCGAGACGGTGGACCAGCACGGGCTCTGCTTCCCGCTGCTTTCCGATGTGGGGGGTGCGGCGGCGCGCGCATTCGGCCTGGACTACGAAGTTTCCGACGAGATGCGGGCGCTGTACCGCGAGTTCGGGCATGAGTTGCCGGAGATCGGCGCGGGGACGGGGTGGCAGCTGCCGACGCCCAGCACCTTCGTCGCCGGCGCCGATGCGCGGATCGTGCTGGCGCATGCGGATGCGGATTACCGCCACCGGCTGGAACCGGCGGAGGCGCTGGCGGCGCTGCGGGGCGAAACGGCGGCGGCGTGACGCGGGCTGCCCTTGGGGGATGAAGGGAACCTCCCCTCCGGGCGCCCCCAAGACCCCCACCGTCCCGTTTCCGTCGCGCAGCCCAACCCGCTCGCGTCAGGCCAAACCCTGTTTTCCTGTTCGGCTGGCGGCGAAGCTGCGCGGCATCTTCGCTGGGAGCCCGGAGCACGGCCCGACGC
>DASQVL010000575.1:0-5469 GCA_035640795.1 Crenalkalicoccus sp.
AGAGCCGCCGGAGGTACCGGGCGTTCCCGTCGCCGGGCGTGAAGTAGTCCGCGGTCCAGTCGCGGCCCTCGACCAGGTAGCGCGACGCGAAATCCTCCACCGTCCTGCCCGGGTTCTGCTGCAGGAAGATCCCGACCGCCTGCCGTAACGCGTAGTGCGCGTGCAGCCGGAAGAACTCCCCGAAATAGATGTCGGCGACCCGCCTGCTGCCGCGGATCACCAGCATGTTCTCGTCGTTGGTGTCGATGCTGGACTCGCTGAAGTTGGCCGATCCGGTGACGACGATCGGGTCATTGGACAGCGGGTCCAGCAGCATGAACTTCGTATGGATCCAGCGGACGTTCACCTCCCGCTTCAGCCGATCGATCTCGCCGAGCCACTGGTCGAGGCCGCTCAGGGGGATGCGGTTGCCGACGGCGATCACGACGTTCGGCCTGGCCTGGAGCTCGCGGATGGCGGCGATCTGAGCCTCCTTGTTCCGCCCGTTCCACTCCTTCTCCATCAGCCCCATGCGCAGGACGTCGTCGTCGCGGCCGTAGACCTGGCGGAAACGCTCGTTCATGCCGAAGGCGAAGGTCATGAAGACGCCGCGCCGCGCGCCGCCGACCATCTCCGCGTACCAGTCCAGCGCGGCGAGGTCGGCCCGCGGGGAGAACACCGGCGCCATGCCTCCCTTGGGGAGGTCGACGGGGGCGGGCGTGCGGTCGGTGGTCCACCCGCGGTAGTCGGGGTGCGCCCGGTCCGTGGGTGGATCGCGGCGGAGCTGCTCGAAGTAGTCCAGATAGGCCTGCGCGACCTCCGCGTCCTCGACGATGTGCACGCAGTTCGCGTGCCCGAAGATGCCGTTCTCCGTGATGTTGGTCGAACCGAACAGCAGCGCCCTGGGCTTGTCCCGGTGGGTCAGCACGAGGAACTTGTTGTGCATGAGCCGGCCGTTGGCGCGGGGGACGCAGATCCCCTTGATCCGCGCCTCCTCGATGGCCGCCTCGTTCTCCTCGTGCGGGCCGCCGCCCTCGATGTCGTCGAAGACGATCTCCACCTCGGCCCTGCGGCGCCTGGCCGCCCCGAGGGCGTCGAGCACCTCCGGCCACTGGAACTCGTAGAAGGCCCCCTTGAGGCCCCAGCTCTCGTCCTCCGCCCGGCCGATGAAGCCGAGGATGCCCTCCAGCAGGCCGCGCGACAGCCACCGGTAGGCGGCCGCGCCGATGTCCGACGGCTTCCTGTTCTGGAAGCGCCTTGCGTACTCCTGGGTCGCGACCGAGCCGCGGTTGAAGAGCACGGTATGGTCCACGGCCTCGACCGGCTCGGTGTGGACGGTGACGCTGACCGCATCTCCCCGCCGCAGGGAGCCGGGGTCGCCGTACATCGGGACGACCTCGTAGGTGTAGTCGCGGTCGGGCTTGGCCGAGTAGTCGGCCCATTGGAAGGTCTGGAACGGATGGATGAGGCTCGAAAACTGCTCGCCGGCACCGGGCGAGGGCTCGACCGACCGGAAGGTCTTCGTGCCCTTCATCCAGTAGGTCTCGCCTTCCGCCGGGTCGGTGCGGCGCACGGCGAAGCCGCGCAACCCGTGGCGCCGCCGCGCGTCGACGTCGAAGCCGAGCAGGACGACGTGGCATCCGGCGACGGCGTTGACCGTCAGTCCGGACCTGACCTCGCGAACCCTCATCGGTTACCCCCACATCGGTTGCGCTCGCGCGCACGTCCGACTTACGTTCGGAACGTGTACCGGTCCTGTGTCAGGATCGCAAAGTTCGCCGAGGCTCTTCTGTGACTTGGTGCACACCGCCGTGGGGGAAGGATTCAGCGGCCTCATCCCCGGGGCGGTCGAAGCCGACGGCGCGACGGCGTCTATCCGTCGCTCTCATCCATTGCCCGGGTGACGGCGGCTCGCAAATCCGAGGCGAGACCACGCGCCAGATCGCCATTCGCCCGGCGTAAGGACATCCGCGAGTATCCGGACTTGCGCGCCTATTGCAGCAGGTTGCGCATGGTGGTGTTCCGCCCGTCGAGCAGCCCGAGGGGCTCCAGGCCGAACCGGTCCTCGATGGTCCGCAGGATCGAGCCGAAATCGTACTGCGTGTGGTCCACATTGCCCCGGCGGACCATCGGCCCCACCGCGATCAGGGGCACCCGCGTGCCCGGGCCCCATCGGTCACGCACCGGCGGGGGCACGTGGTCCCAGAAACCGCCATTCTCGTCGAAGGTGATCAGGATCAGCATGTCCGCGTATTGCGGGCCGGCCTGCAGGCGCGCGACGAGGTCGCCCAGATGCTCGTCGCCGTCCCGGATGTCGGCGTAGCCCGGGTGCAGGTTCAGCCGGCCCACCGGCTTGTAGAACATGACCGGCGGCAGCGTGCCCGCCGAGATGTCCGCGTACAGATCGGCCAGGTCCTTCAGGTGGGCCTGCTGCCCCGGGGTGCCGGGGGCGAGGTTCCGGAAGTAGGCGAAGGGCTGGTGGTGGTACTGGAACTCGTCGTCGGTGCGGCGGCCCGCGAGGGCGTCGGCGTAGCCGCCCGCATACCACCGCCAGTCCACCCCGGCCGCGTCCAGCCGGTCGCCGATGTGCGGCATGTCCTGCGGCGGGACGAGCTTTTTCGGGTCGATGCCGGCCGGGTGGAACTGCGCGCTGAGGCTCGTATTCACCACGAAACCGTCCTGCGTCACCTGCCCGTCCCGCACCAGGCGCCCGTCGGCGTCCAGCTGGATGACAAGCTCCGGCGGGGCGTCCGGCCAGACGAAAGCCTGCGCGCACACCAGGAAGGCGTGGTTCAGGAAGGAGCCGCCGAAGGCCGAGTGGAACATGTTGTCGCCGAGTGCGAACTCGCGCGCCAGCCGCCACAGCTGCGTCCCCGACGCGTCGTAGTGCCCCATGGTCAGCCCGCCCGCGTTGGAGACGGCGACGAAGCGGTCCATGCGTCCGCCGTTGATCTGCGCCTGCTCCTGGTAGAATCGGTGCACCAGGTCGCCGGTCTTCTGGTCGGCCGGCACGTAGCGGTCGATCGGGAAGGGCGCGTTCGGCAGGTCGGCGGGAAAGCGCGGGTCCACCGGCGCGCCTTGCGCGGAGGTGTCGCGCACCGGCGGCAGCAGGGCGAGAGGCGCGCCGTCGGGACCCGTCTGGACCGCGCGGTCGCCGGCCTGCGCCAACCCGTTCGCGCCGGGGAAGCGGCCGAACAGGTGGTCGAGCCCGCGGTTCTCCAGGAAGATGACCACCACGTGGCCGACGCGCCGCAGGGGGTCCTCGGGAGCAAGCCGCGGCGACGGCAGCGCGAGATCCTGGGTGGTCGGCTGCGCCGCGGCCGGGGCGGTGAGGCCGATCGCAAGCACGGCGGCGGCGAGCAGGCGAACAAGCGAGCGCATGAGAGTTCCTCCCGAACATCGGCGGCCCGCGCCGTGAATGAGTCCATGCCGAGGACCCGAAGGTCACGGCAGTCGGTGGACCAGGAGACCGGGCGCTGTCGAGGGCCGATCCGCCGATACCCGCTGCCCTTCGCGTCGTCGTTGACGCTATCCATAACCTCAACTTGAGAGGCTGTGCGAGGAGCCATTGCGGTTCCGCTGCTGGCCTGCCCGCCTCCGGGGCGGTCAACTTCTCCTGCACCTGACGACTCCGCCGCGCGGCTGCGCCGGCCCTGCCGCGTTGATGCCCCGGGACCATCACTCGTGGCGAGGACGCAGGCGGGCCGGTGTTCGTGTACGGCGACGTGCTGCAGACCGAGTGCCCGCGCACGAAGCTCATCTGGCTCACCGAGGCGCTGCGCCAGCTCGCCGGCATGCCGCCAGGGGTCGCGCGTCACGGCGCGCTGGTCGGGGCGCTGATCGAGGCCGGCGAGTTGGCCCAGGGCATCGCCGACGCGCGCTTCGCCGAGACGGGGGAGCGCGACGCGCGGTGGCCGGAATGCGCCGCCGCCATGGCCCTGCTCGCCCGCATCGCGCAGGCCGTCCGCGCATCCTGGGAGAGTGGCTTCGCCCGGCTCGGCGCAGGGCTGCCGGAGCCGGAGATTCGGGCGCTCGCGGCGGCGCGGCTCCCGGAGGCGGTGCGCACGAAACGTGCAGAGGGCTTCGCTCTCTACTCGCTCTATCCGGAGGGCTATCTGCGGGCGGCGGCCACGGCACTCGGCCCCGCCGCGGGAGCGATCCGCGCGATCGGCATCCGCAGCATCGGCGCCCCCCTGGCCGCCATGGTGGCCGCCGCGGTCGGGGCGCCGCCGCCGGTGACGGTGCGTCCGGTCGGCCACCCGTTCCGCCGCAGGCTTGCCCTGACCGAGGAGCTGACGGCGGAGTTGCTGGCGGACCCCGCCGCGCGCTTCGCGGTGGCGGATGAGGGGCCCGGCCTGTCCGGCAGCTCCTTCGGCGCGGTCGCCGACTTCCTCGAGGACCATGGCGTCGCGGTGGAGCGCCTCCACTTCTTCCCGAGCCACCGGGGCCCGCCGGGGCCGCGGGCGAGCCCGCGCCACCGCGACCGCTGGGCGCGGACCGCCCGCCACATGGTGGATGTCGGGGAGTTGCTGCTCCATGCCCCCTGGCGGCCGGAGCACCGCCTCGCGGCCTGGGCGGCGGAACTCATCGGCGCCGCGCCGGCAGGCCCGCTCGAGGAGATCTCGACGGGCCTTTGGCGGGCGCACCATTACGCGCGCGAGGCGGACTGGCCCGCCGCCAAGGTGCAGTTCGAGCGCCGCAAATTCCTGCTGCGCACCGCAGGCGGCGGCGACCGCAGTGGAACCTGGCTGCTCAAATTCGCGGGGCTCGGCCGGGAAGGCATGCGCAAGCTCGAGCGGGCGCGGGCGCTCCAGGGCGCCGGCCTCATCCCCCCGGTCGCGGGCTACCGGCACGGCTTCCTGGTCGAGCGCTGGGTCGCCGAGGCGCGGTGCCTGGACCAGCATCCCCCCGCCTTCGCGCGCGGCAGGCTCGTGGAGCAGATCGGCCGCTATCTCGGCTTCCGCGCGCGCCACTTCTCGGCCGGACCCGACCGCGGCGCCTCGCTTGCGATGCTCTGGGAGATGGCGCGCCACAACACCAGGCTGGCCCTCGGCAGCGATCTGGCGCATCGCCTGCACCGCTGCTGGGCAGCGGCGGATTTGGACCGGCTCGAATCCCGGCTGCATCGGGTGGAGACCGACAACCGGCTGCATGCCTGGGAATGGCTGGTGCTGCCGGACGGGCGCCTGCTCAAGGCCGATGCCCTCGACCACCATGCCGCGCACGACCTTGTCGGCTGCCAGGACATCGCCTGGGACATCGCCGGGGCGGTGGTCGAGCTCGGACTGTCGGAGGCGGAGCGGGAGAGGCTCTGCGTGGTGGTCGAGCGCGAGGCGGGGCGCACCTTGGACCCGCGGCTGCTGGCGCTGCTGGAACCCTGCTACCTGGCCTTCCAGCTGGCCGATCACGCGATGGCGGCGGCCGGCGCGGCGGGATGGGGGGCGGAGCCGGACCGGCTGCGCGCCGCCGCGGCGCGCTACGCCGCGCGGC
>DASQVL010000576.1:0-9351 GCA_035640795.1 Crenalkalicoccus sp.
GGCCAGCCCCTCCGGCCTGCCGCCCATCGCGCTCGCGGTCACGATCAGCGCGCCGCGCCGGATCTTCGTCCGTGGCCGCGGGCTCGATGCCGAGCTGGGCGGCGAGGTGCGGCTTTCCGGAACACTGGCCTCGCCGCAGGCGGCGGGGCAGCTCACCCTGCGCCAGGGGACGCTCGCCCTACTGGCCAACCGCCTGACCTTCAGCCGCGGCACCATCACCCTCGCCCCGGGGTCCTTCGAGCCGCAGCTCGACCTCACCGCGACCTCCACCGTGGACAGCACGACCATCACCGTGACGGTGCGCGGCACGCCGGCGGATCCGCAGATCGGGTTCACCTCCTCGCCGGAGCTGCCGCGCGACGAGATCCTGGCGGAGCTGCTGTTCGGCAAACCGACCAGCAAGCTCTCGCCCTTCGAGATCGCGCAGATCGCCAGTGCGGTGGCGACGCTGAGCGGGGCCGGCGGCGGCGGCGGCGCGCTGGACAAGCTGCGGACCACGCTCGGGCTGGACCGGCTGGGGCTGACCTCGGACTCCAGCAACAACCCGGCGGTGGAGGCGGGGCGTTACGTGGCGCCGGGCGTGTTCCTCGGCCTGCGGCAGGGCGTGCAGGGGCAGACCGGGGTCGGCGCGACGGTGGACCTGACCGACCACCTGAAGCTGGAGGGCCAGACGGCGGCCGGGCCGGCGGGGGACCGGGTGGGGCTGTCCTACCAGTTCGAGTACTGAACGGGCCGGGTCGGCCCAGCGCGCGCGGATGGGGGTCGCTGGCCAGCGGTCCCCGGCGATCCTCGCAGACGGCGGACCAGACGGCGCAGGGTGATTGAAGGAGATTGAGCGATCTTAATGCCAGGAGGATAGGGACGCTCCTGCCGGGTATGAATGCTGTAAACTCAGGATATTGAGCGGTATTGCTCCACGCATGGGTGAGCCCGGCGCGCGGCGCGTCCGGCCCGCAGGGCGCCCCGCCTCGCCCCTTGGCGCTTGGCGCCGGGGCCGCTCCCGCGCAGCCTTGGCGCATGCCCGGTTCCGTCCTGAAGGCCTTCCAGGCCTCGCTCGCCGCCTATGACGACTGGCTCCGCCGGCATTGCGACGCGGTGGAGCCGGAGATCGCCGCGCGCCACCGGCTGATGGCGGCGGCGCCCTTCGCTTTCCAGCGCGCCACCTGCTTCCGCTTCGCGGAGCGCCTGCCCGCCCTCGCCCCCGAATTGCTGGATGCCACCATGGTGCCCAGCGTGGGCGACGCCCACACCGACAATTTCGGCACCTGGCGGGATGCCGAGGGCCGGCTGGTCTGGGGCGTGAGCGACCTGGACGAGGCCGCGCTGCTGCCCTGGACGGTGGACCTCGCGCGACTGGCCGCCAGCGCACGGCTCGGGCGGAAGGGAGATGCGCCGCGCACCCAGGAGATCGCCGCGGCGATCCTCCATGGCTATGCGAAGCAGCTGCCGGCGCCGCGCCCTTTCGTGCTGGACGAGACGCATTCGGAGTTACGGAAATTCGTCGTCCCGACAGAGACTTCGCGCGCAAAGTTCTGGGATGACATGAAGAACCTGCACGCCGCCCCACCACCCCCCGGCTGGCGGGAGGCGCTGCAGGCGGCGATGCCGGAGGGCGCGGTGGCCGAGCGGATCGCGCCGCGCGCCGCCGGTCTCGGCAGCCGAGGCCGGCCGCGCTTCGTCATGCTCGCCTTGTGGCGCGGCGGGCGTGTGGCGCGGGAGGCGAAGGCGCGCCTGCCCTCGGCTTACCTCTACGCAAAATTCCCCGGCGCGCGGCCGGTGCCGTTGGAGGAGATGCTGGCGGGCCCTGGCCACGTGCCCGATCCCTGGGCGCGCATCGCCCCGCAGCTTCTGGTGCGGCGCCTGGCGCCGGACAGCCGGAAGCTGGATGCGCCGAAGGACGATGCGGAGGCGACCCTGACCCTGCTCGAGGCCATGGGCGCCGAACTCGCCAACCTGCATGCCGGCGCCGGCCAGGGTGCCGCCCTGGTGCGGGAGCTCAAGGCCCGCCCCGCCGACTGGCTGCGCGACGCGGCGAAGCGCCTGGCCGAGACGACCGCCGAGGAGCACGCCGCCTGGCAGGCCTACATCGAAGGGTAAGCACCCGCCCGCTTGCCGTTCCGCGCCGCGACTGGGACAAAGCGCCATGGCGACCGAAGCGCTGTTCCGCACCGACCCCTATGCCGCCGCCTGCACCGCCCGCGTCCTCGCCGCCGGGCCGGAGGGCGTGCTGCTCGACCGCACCGTCTTCTATGCCCAGGCCGGCGGCCAGCCGGGCGATACCGGCGTGCTGCACTGGGAGGGCCGCGGGATGCCGGTCGTCAATGCGGTGAAGGGGCCGGAGGAGACGGTGCTGCACCTGCCCGCCGAGGGCGCCCCCCTGCCCGCGCCCGGCGCCGAGGTGGAGGCCGCGCTCGACTGGCCGCGCCGGCACCGGCACATGCGCATGCACACCAGCCTGCACCTGCTGTGCAGCCTGATCCCGGGCGCGGGCGTCACCGGCGGGCAGATTGGCGCCGACCGCTCCCGCCTCGACTTCGACCTGAAGGACCCGCCGCCCAAGGAATGGCTCACCGAGCGGCTGAACGCGCTGATCGCGGCCGATCATCCGGTCGGCGAGCGCTGGATCGCGGCGGAGGAGCTCGACGCCAATCCCGGCCTGGTCCGCACACTTTCGGTGCAGCCGCCGCGCGGGGCGGGGCGCATCCGCCTGGTCCGCATCGGGCCGGAGGAGGCGCCGGTGGACCTGCAGCCCTGCGGGGGGACGCATGTGCGGCGCACCGGCGAGATCGGGCGGGTCGA
Organism: Crenalkalicoccus sp.; assembly: GCA_035640795.1. Taxonomy (GTDB): domain Bacteria; phylum Pseudomonadota; class Alphaproteobacteria; order Acetobacterales; family Acetobacteraceae; genus DASQVL01. Next base: position 2,800 of record DASQVL010000576.1, read on the forward strand.
GGTGACGAAGCTCGAGAACAAGGGCAAGCAGAACCGGCGCGTCCACATCGTGCTGGCGGAGTGAGCGGCAATGGAAAATCTGGTTTCGACCGAGTGGCTGGCCGGCGAGCTCGGCAAGCCCGGTCTCCTCGTCTTCGACTGCTCCACCTACCTGCCCGGCGAGCCCGGCAACAAGCACGACGCCTTCCGTGAGGCGCACATCCCGGGCGCGCTGCTCTTCGACATCGACGCCATCGCGGATCCGGAGACGGAGCTGCCGCACATGGTGCCGACGCCGGCGCGCTTCGCGCGGCTGGTCGGGGCGCTCGGCGTCTCCAATGCCTCGCGGGTCGTATTCTACGATCAGCACGGGCTGCGTTCCTCGGCGCGCGGCTGGTGGATCATGCGGCTCTTCGGGCACGAGGATGCCGCCGTGCTCGACGGCGGCCTGCCGAAGTGGCGGCGGGAGGGCCGGCCGGTCGAGACCGGCGAGGCGCGCGCCCCCGCGCCCGCGACCTTCGTGCCCGATTTCCGCGCCGAACGCCTGCGCGGCATCGGCGACGTGAAGCGCATCGTGCGGCAGGGCGGCGGCGGGGCGCTGATCCTCGACGCCCGCGCCCGCGGCCGCTTCGAGGGCACGGCGCCGGAGCCGCGCAAGGACCTCCCCTCCGGCCACATGCCGGGCGCGGCCAGCCTGCCCTCTTCCGAACTGCTGAACGCGGACCTCACCATGAAGGACCCGCCGACCTTGCGCCGCCTGTTCGAGGGCGCGGGCGTCACCCCCGAACGCCCCGTCGTCACCTCCTGCGGCAGCGGCGTCACCGCCTGCGCCCTCGCCCTCGGCCTGGTGCGCGCCGGCTTCCCCGAACCCGCCGTCTATGATGGCTCCTGGACCGAATGGGCCAGCCGGCCCGAAACCCCGAAAGCGACCGCCTGATGCCCGACGACGTCACGCCGAATCGCCGCGAGGGCTTCGCCACGCGCATGAGCCATGCCGGCCGGGCCGGCACGCATGTGCATGGCTTCGTCAATCCGCCCGTCCATCGCGGCTCCACCGTGCTCTACGAGGATTGCGCGCATCGGCGGGACGCGGCGAAGCGGCGCTTCGACCAGTACATGACCTATGGCACGCATGGGGGGCCGACCCATTACGCGCTGGAGGACGTGGTCGCCGAGATCGAGGGCGGCACGCGCGCCCTGATCCTTGGCACCGGGCTTGCCGCCGTCGCCGTGCCGCTGCTGGCGTATCTGAAGGCCGGCGACCACTGCCTGATGCCGGACAGTGTCTACGGCCCGGCGCGCAACCTGGCGGAAGGCCTGATGAGAGGCTGGGGGATCGAGACGACCTTCTACGACCCCTGCGTGGACGAGACGGGGATGGCCGCGCTGATCCGCCCCAACACGCGCGTGGTCTACCTGGAAAGCCCGGGCAGCCACACCTTCGAGGTGCAGGACGCCCCGGCCCTCGCCCGTGCGGCGCATGCGCGGGGCTGCAAGGTGCTGATGGACAATACCTGGGGCATCCACCACTTCCGGCCCTTCGCGCATGGCGTGGACGTCTCCATCCAGGCGCTGACCAAGTATGTCGGCGGGCATTCCGACCTGCTGCTGGGCAGCGTGACCGTGAACGACGAGGCCGACTGGCGCGCGGTGCGCGGCGCCGCCTCTCAGCTCGGCCAGTATGCCTCGCCGGATGATTGCTGGCTTGCGCTGCGCGGCGCACGTACGCTCGCGGTGCGGCTGAAGCGGCAGGAGGCGAGCGGGATCGAGGTGGCGCGCTGGCTGGCGGAGCGGCCGGAAGTGCTGCGCGTGCTGCATCCGGCGCTGCCCTCCCACCCGCAGCATGCGCTGTGGAAGCGCGACTTCACCGGCGCCTGCAGCCTGTTCGGCGTGGTGTTCCAGCCGCGCTACACGATGGAGGCGGTGACGCGCTTCGTCGACGGGCTGATGCTGTTCGGCATCGGTGCGAGCTGGGGCGGGTATGAGAGCCTGGCGCTGCCGACCACGGGCTTCGTGACGCGCACGGCGGGCACGGGGGAGTTCGGCGGGCCGATGGCGCGGCTGCATATCGGGCTGGAGGAACCGGCGGACCTGGTCGCGGATCTGGAACGGGCGCTGGGGCGGATGGGGTGACGCGTAATACCGCCTTGCACAAATCCTGATGGTCAGGGGCGCGCAGCGCCGGCGAGGCCGGCTTGCCCCTGACCGCTGCGAGCCGGGACCCGGCGAAGAGGCGCGGCATCTCCCTTCGCCGGTAGCCCGGAGCATGGCCCGACGCTCGACCGGCTGGGTCCGCCGCGGTGACGCCACGAGCTCAAGCGCCCGGCTCGTCCACGCTCAATACCCGCTGCTGCTCGCCCGCCCCTGCCGGTAGCCCTGCTGATAGGCCCGCTGCTCGGACTGCTTGCTCTGGTCGTAGAGATAGCCGCCCAGCGCGCCCGCGCCGGCGCCGGCCAGCGCGCCGAGCCCGGCATTGCCGGCGATCGCGCCGATCACGGCGCCGCCCGCCGCGCCGATGCCGGTGCCGGTCAAGGTGCGCTGCTCGGTCGTGCTCAGCCCAGAACAGCCGCCCAGGCCGAGCCCGGCGGCGAGCAGGAGGGGAAGGGCAAGGCGCATGGCGCGACTCCTCTCGGTGATCGGCGCGGGCATCGCACGCTCAGCGCCGCATCCGGGGCGCTTCGCGCTGCGGGCAGGGGTAGGTCTCCGCGGCATAGTGCATCAGCCCGTCAATGGCGCGGGTGTTCGCCTCCGCCGGATGCGCCTCCACCCAGCGCACGAAGCCCTCCCGCGCCTGGTCGAGCGTCGGCGCCGGGTCCGGCAGGCAGTAGATCGGCCGGTGCGCGCCACGCTCGCCGCTGGCCGAGGCGTGGTACTGCGCCGTCGCGACGAGGAAGCCGTGGCACCAGGCGCGCTGGACGGCCCCGTTCGGATCGGACAGCCGCGCCGCGCAGAGCTTGGCGAGGTCGCCGGTGCGGCCGCCCCGGAAGGCCTGCTCCGCCGATTCCGACGGCAGATCGCGCTGCGCCGCCGCGGTGCCCGCCATGGCGCAGAGCAGCGCCCCGGCCCCGATCCATGTCCTAGCAGCCATCGCCTGGCCCCTCTCCCGGACTTCGCTGGAGACTTAGTAGGAGTAACCGGCACGGGAACGATGCCGCGCGCCTGCTCTCCCTATCGTGTGCGGCGGGCTCAGCCGGACCTGCAGCGGGCGCACAGCCCCTCGGCCTCCACCGTCGCGCGGTCCAGCGCGAAGCCGGCGCGCGCCGCCGCCGCCGCCAAGGCCGTCGTCACGCCGGGGTCGCTGACCTCGACGGTCGCGCCGCAGCGGCGGCAGATCAGGAATTGGTGCGAGTGCTCGTGGTCCCGCCCGGCGGCGCTGCCCTCGACGCAGCCGATGAAGGCGTTCAGCCGCTCCACCCGGTGGATCAGCCCCTGTTCCAGCAGGAAATCCAGCGCCCGGTAGATGGTGGGCGGCGCCGCCCCGGGGCGCTCCGCCCGCAGCCGGTCCAGCAGCGCATAGGCGCCGACCGGCTGGTCGGCCTCCAGGATCAGCCGCAGCACCTGGCGGCGCAGCTCGGTCAGCTGGGCGCCGCGGTCGGCGCAGCGCGCCGCCGCCGCGTCCAGCATCGCCTCCAGCGCCTCCGCCATGGCCGCCTCCCGCATCGTCCCGACCGGGTTTATATCGGAGCGAGGAGAGAGATCATGCAGTCCAGCCCCCTGCCTGTCGCCGACCCCGCGGCGCGGGCCCGGCTGATCGCCGCCATCCGCTTCGACGCCAAGGGCCTCGTCCCCGCCATCGCCCAGCAGCAGGACAGCGGGGAGGTGCTGATGCTGGCCTGGATGGACGCCGCGGCGGTGGAGGAGACGCTGGCCACCGGCCGCGCCTGCTACTACTCGCGCAGCCGCGGCGGGCCCTGGCGCAAGGGGGAGAGCTCCGGCCAGGTGCAGCGCGTGCTGGACCTGCGGCTCGATTGCGACGGCGATGCGGTGCTGCTGCTGGTGGACCAGCACGGCGTCGCCTGCCACACCGGACGGCGCAGCTGCTTCTTCCAGGCGCTGCGGGGGGGCGAGGTCGCGGCCATTACGGCGCCGCAGGTGGACCCGGAGGCGCTCTATCCGCGCATGCCCTGACCTCGCGCGCCCTGACCTCCGCGCCTGATGCTGGTCTGGATCTGCGCGGGCGAGGCCTCGGGCGACCTCCTCGGCGCCCGGCTGATGGCGGCGCTGCGGCGCCAGCGTCAGGGGGTGGCGTTCGCCGGCATCGGCGGGCCGCGCATGGCGGAACAGGGCCTCTCCTCGCTCTTCCCGATGGAGGACCTCGCACTGATGGGGCTGCTCGAGGTGCTGCCGAAGCTCAGAAGGCTCGCCGGGCGGCTCGACCAGGCGGCGGCGGCCATCGCCGCGGCGCGGCCGGCCGTCCTCGTCACCATAGACGCGCCGAGCTTCACGCTGCGGCTGGCCGCGCGCGTCCGGCCGCTCGGCGTGAAGGTGGTGCACTACGTGGCGCCGCAGCTCTGGGCCTGGCGGCCGGGGCGGGTAAAGGCGCTGAAGCAGCGGGTGGACCGCATCCTGGCGCTGCTGCCCTTCGAGCCGGCCTTCTTCGAGGCGGCGGGCATCCCGGTGCGCTTCGTCGGCCACCCGGTGCTGGAGGGGGGCGCTGGGGAGGGCGATGCGGCGCGCTTCCTCGCCGCCCACCCGATCCTGCCGGGCGAGCGGCCGGTGCTGGTCATGCCCGGCAGCCGGCGGACCGAGACGGCGCGGCTGCTGCCGGTCTTCGGCGCAGCGCTGCGCCAGGCGGCGAACGACCTGCCCGGGCTGCGGCCGATCGTGATCGCCGGCCGGCTGGTGGAGGCGGCGGTGCGCCAGGCCGCCGCGGGCTGGCCGAACGGGCCGATCCTGGTGCCGGACGGGCCGGGGAAGGCGGATGCCTTCGCCGCGGTCGCGCGGGCCGGTGGGGCGGGGCTGATCAAGTCCGGCACCTCCTCCCTGGAGATGGCCGTGGCGGGGGTGCCGCATCTGGTGGCGTACCGGGTGAACCCGGTGACGGCGGAGATCGTGCGGCGGCTGATCCGGGTGCCGCATGCCTCGCTGGTGAACCTGTTGGCGGAGCGGGAGGTGGTGCCGGAGCGGTTGCAGGAGGCGTGCCGGCCGAAGCCGCTGGCAGAGACGCTGCTGCGGCTGCTGCGGGAGCCGGAGGCGATGGCGGCGCAGCGAGTGGGGTTTGCGGAGGCGCTGGGGCGGCTGCGGCCGGCGGAGGGGCCGCCGAGCGAGGCGGCGGCGCGGGCGGTGTTGGAGCTGGCGTAGGTGGCCCTTGGGGGAGGAAGGGAACTTCCTCCCCCAAACCCCTACCATCCTTTTTCTCATCCTTTCTTCGCGGCGCTTGCCCGGTTCGGCTGGAAGACTCCCGGCCAGGCTGTTTCTCTGTTCGGCTGAAAGGGGATCGTTTCCGGCGCGCAACCGCGCCCCTTAAGCCCCGCCGATCGCCCGCTCCACCCGAAGCGCCGCGCCCAAAGCCCGCAGTCCCACCGCGCCGTCCGCCTCCACCGGCGCGCCCTCCGCCACGCTCGCCAGGAAGGCCGCCTGCTCGGCCTCCAGACTGTCATGCTCGGTCCAGCTGGCGCGGTCCACGCCCCAGCCCGGCATGGTCGCCACCGCCTCCCGGCCTCCGGGCCGCACCACCTCCAGGCTGCGGGCGAGGAAGTCCACCCGCAACTCCCCCTCCCGCCCCAGCACGCGCAGCCGGCGCTCCAGCGCCACGCTGACCCGGCTGGCGGTGACGGTCGCCGCGGCACCATTGGCGAAGCGAAGCTGCGCCACGGCGAAATCCGGGTGGTCCGACATCACCCGCGCCCCCACCGCCGAGACCTCGGCGAGCGGCGCCCCGGCCAGATCCAGCACCAGGTCCAGGTCGTGGATCATCAGATCCAGCACCACGGAGACATCCAGGCCGCGCGGCCGGAAGGGCGCCACCCGCACCGCTTCATAGGCCAGGGCGCCGCGGCCGGCGCCGCTCTGGCGCAGCGTCCGGATGGCGGCGGAGTGGCGCTCGATATGCCCGACCTGCAGCACCAGCCCGGCCTGGCGCGCCGCGGCGAGGGTCGCCTCGGCCTCCGCCATCGTGGCCGCCAGCGGCTTCTCCACCAGCAGGTGCCGCCCGGCGGCGATGGCAGCCATTGCCGCCTGGTGGTGGAAGCGGGTCGGCACGGCAATGATGACGGCCTCGCTCGCCGCCAGCAGGGCCGGCACGTCCAGCGCCGGGGCCCCCGCCTCCGCCCCCACGGCGGCGGCGCGGGCGGGATCGGCATCCTGCACCCCGGCGAGGCAACCGCGCGCGGCGAGCTTCAGCGCATGGAAGCGCCCGAAATGCCCGACACCGAGGACGCCGACCCGGACCGGCCTCACGCCCCCTGCCCCGTCCGCCATTCCCGCCCGCCGCCTGGCACGCTCCGGCTGTAGCAGGCGGCGGGCGGGCTTGCATCCCGGGGGGGCGGCGGCCACTCTCCGCGCCCTGTCACAAGGGGGACTCTCCCCCGGGATCGCTGCCCCATGATGTATTTCGCACGCTGGAAGACCGCC
>DASQVL010000577.1:0-2481 GCA_035640795.1 Crenalkalicoccus sp.
CGGCCCAATGCCAGAGCAGCACGTCCAGTGCCGCCAGCGCGGCCAGGCCGAGGAGGGCCGCGCGCAGCGCCCGGCGCGGCTCAGCCATGCCGCATCGCCGGGTGCAGGGGGGCAACGAAATGCTTGGCGCGCATGGGTTGCGGCGATATACGCCGCCGCCCACCGCCGCGCGATGGGAGGGCCCGACGACCGCGTCCGCACATGCCGTCGAGCTCCCGCCGGGGCGGGATGCGCCCATGCTCGACGCCGACGGGCATCTCTACGTCTTCGGCTATGGCTCGCTGCTGTGGAAGACCGGCTTCCCGCATGCCGGCACCCATCCGGCGCTGCTGCGCGGCTGGCACCGGCGCTTCTGCATCTGGAGCCGGCGCTACCGCGGCACGCCGGAGGCGCCGGGGCTCGTCCTCGGCCTCGACCGGGGCGGCGCTTGCCGCGGCCTGGCTTTCCGCGTGCCGGGGGCGGAGGCGGCGGAGGTGCTCGCATACCTGGATGAGCGCGAGACGCCGGGGCGGGAGATGATCTACCGCCGGCGCCTGCTGCCGGTGAAGCTGCTGGACAGCGGGCGGATGGTGCGGGCGGTCGCCTATGTGGCGAACCGTGCGCATGCCAGCTACGGGCGGCCCTGCGCGGCGACGGCGGCGGCGGCGATCGCCGGCGGGCACGGCCAGATGGGGCCGAACCGGGAGTACCTGCTGAACACGGTCGCGCATTTGCGGGCGATGGGCGTGCGGGATGCGGGGCTCGATCGGATCGCGGCGCTGCTGACGGGGTGAGCGTCGGGCGGGCCCGGCTTTGGTCGAGCGTCGGGCCGTGCTCGCCACGGTCAAGGGCAAGCGGCCTTCGGCCGCGCTTCGCGCCCTTGACCGCGGCTGCGCGCGGCCCGCTTCGGATCCTGGCCGGGACGGAGAAACGGCCTCTTTCAGCCGAACAGAGAAACACGTCGGCTGGGAGTCTTCCAGGCGGATAGGGCAAGCCCGCGGAGAAGGGATGAGAAAAAGGATGGTGGGAGTTTGGGGGAGGAAGTTCCCTTCCTCCCCCAAGGGCCAACCCGTTCACCCCGCCAGCAGCCGCGCCGTCTCCCCCTCCACCGCCGCCTCCAGCCGCTCCAGCAGCTCCTCCCGCGGCGTCGCCGCCGGAATCGCCGGCAATATGGAAATCGTGATCGTCCCCGGCCGCTTGAGGAAGGAGTGCCGCCCCCAGCGTCGCCCGCTATCCGTCGCCACCGGCAGCACCGGCAGCCCGGTCGCCGTCGCCAGCGCCACTACGCCCGGCTGGTAGGGCCGGTGCGCGCCCGGCGCCACCCGCGTGCCCTCCGGGAAGATGACGATCTGCCGCCCCGCCGTGGCCGCCGCGCGCCCGGCGCGGATCAGGTGGCGCATCGCCGCCGCCCCCGCCTGCCGGTCCACCGCGATCATGCCGAGCCGCCGCGCGTGCCAGCCCCAGATCGGGATGGCCAGCAATTCGCGCTTGAGCACGTAGACCGCATCGGGCAGCAGCGGCAGCCAGACCAGCGTATCGAAGGCCGACTGGTGCTTGGCGGCAACCAGCGCCGGCCCGCGGCGGGGCAGCGCGTCCTCGCCCTCGATCCTGAGGCGGATGTCGCACACCACGCGCAGCAGCCAGATCACCGCGCGCGCCCAGGCCACCACGCAGCGCCGGTGCACCGGCGCTGGCAGCAGCAGCGCCGGCAGGCAGAGCACCGCGAAGGCCGCCGTCAGGCCGTAGAAGGCGAGGTTGAACGCCGCCGAACGCAACCAGGTCACCCGTGCACCTCCGCAATTGCCCGCGGCGCGAGGCCCGCATAGGCGCCGATCAGCTTCAGGTACTCGCCTGCCAGCAGCGACCAGGTGCGCAGCCGGCCCGCCACCGCGGCGTCGCGGAGCGCCGCCGGCTGCACCGGGTTCGGCACCAGCGCCACCTCCGGCAGCGCCCGGCGCAGTTCCAGCAGCGCGCGCGGCATGTGGTAGCCGGCGGTGACGATGCGGAGCGAGAGCAGCCGGTGCGCCCGCGCCCAGGCGGCGATCTCCTCGGCATTGCCGCGCGTCCCGAGCGCCGCACGGCCGAGCGTGACCCGTCCGGTGAGCGCCGCCGGATCGAGCCCGGCGCGGCGCGCGAGATCGCCGAGCGTCGCATCCGGATGCGCGCCGGAGACGAGCAGGAGCCGCGCCCGCCCCGCGGCGAGCAGGCGAAGCCCGGTCTCGACCCGCTCCGCCCCCCCGGTGAGCACGGCAATGCCATCCGTCCGCGCCTCCGGATCGCCCGGGATCGCCGCGGCGGCCGCGAGGAACCAGGCGAAGCCGGCGGCAAGCGCGAGCAGGCCGAGCAGTACCGGCACCAGCGCCCGCCTCATGGCAGCCGGAGCAGCCACAGCCGCACCGTGAGCTGGCCGGTGAGCCAGCCGAGCGCGGCCGCCACGGGGGGCAGCAGGGCCAGCGCGCCCCAGGGCAGGCCGCCCCAGGCGAAGCCGGTCGCCGACGCGCC
>DASQVL010000578.1:0-11453 GCA_035640795.1 Crenalkalicoccus sp.
AGGCAGCGGAGATGCTCGTGCTTCGCCGTGTAGGGTTCCTCGCCGCGCACCGCGCTCGCCGCGAAGGCGTCGATGCCCCAGCCGATCGGCGACTGGTTGTTGTTCACCCGCGTGGCGTTGGCGAGGCCGCCCCCGGGCACCACGCGGATCTGCAGATCCGGGTTCTCGTCCTTGATCAGGGCGGAGAGGCCGGCCGCCATGGTGTACCAGCCGCCGCCGAGCGAGCCCGCCACCCATTCCATCGTCTGCTGCGCCCGGGCGGTGCGGATGAAGGGCAGCGCCAGGGTGCAGGCGCCGAGGGCGCGCCGTGTCCAGGTCATGGTGGGCCTCCGCAGGTCACGGCGATGATGGAGCGCCGGCCACGGCGCGGCAACGCGGCAGGTTGGCGGAGCGGCGGCGCGCGGCCATGGTGCGGCCGTGGCCGGGTTCGTCCTCCTCTGCCTGCCGATCTTCGGCGTGATCGGCCTCGGCTGGGCATGCACCGCCTTCCGCCTGATGCCCGCCGCGACGATCGCCGCGGTCGGCCACTTCGCCTTCCAGGTGGCGCTGCCCGCCCTGCTGCTGCGGCTGATGGCGGCGCAGCCCCTCTCCGAGAATTTCGAGCCGGCCTTCTTCACGGGCTACCTCGCCTGCTGCCTTACCGTCTTCTTCGGCACGCTCGCGCTCGCCCGGCCCTGGCAGCGGCGAGGCCATGCGGCGGCGCTGGCCGCCGCGGCCGCCATGGGCAATGTCGGCTATCTCGGCCCGCCCCTGCTGCTGCCGCTGCTCGGCCCCCGCAGCGGCGGGCCGGTCGCCATGGCCATCATGTCGGAGGTCGCGGTGGTGCTCGCCATCGGCACGGTGCTGATGGCGCCGGCCGACCCGGGCGCCGGGCTGCGCGCCGCCCTGCGGACGCTGCGCGCGGTGGCGCTGAACCCGGTGCTGCTGGCGATCGCCGCCGGGGCGGCCTGCGGCGCGCTGGCCCTGCCCTTCCCCGATCCGCTGGATCGGTTCCTGGCCTTCCTCGGCGGCTCGGCCGGGCCGACCGCGCTCTTCGCGCTCGGGGGGACGCTCGGCCTGCTGCGACTGGACCGGCGGCTGCTGGCGAGCGCGGCGGCGCTGGCCGTCGCCAAGCTGGTGGTCTACCCGCTGCTGGTCTGGCTGCTGCTCGGCCGCGTCCTCGGCCTCGACCCCTTCTGGGTGCAGGCGGCCGTTCTGCTTGCGGCAATGCCCACGGCGAGCAACGCCTTCGTGCTCGCCAGCCGCAACGGGACGGCGGAGCGCGAGGTCTCGGCCGCGGTGCTGCTCTCGACCGTTGCCGCCGCGGCGCTCTTCCCCCTCACTGCCTGGCTCGTCATCCGCTGATCATCGGATCGGGGGCGCGTAGATCAGCCCGCCGCGGGTCCAGAGATCGTTCAGGCCGCGCGGCAGCTTCACCGGGCTCGCCATGCCGAGGTTGCGCTCGAAGATCTCGCCGTAATTGCCGACCGCCTTGATGGCGTTGTAGGCCCAGCGCCGGTCGAGCCCCATCAGCGGCCCGTGGTCGCCGGCGGCGCCGAGCAGCCGCCGCACCTCCGGGTTCGGGCTTTCCACCTGCTGGTCCGCATTGGCCCGGGTCACGCCCAGCTCCTCCGCCGTGAAGAGCGCGAACATCGTCCAGCGCACGATGTCGAACCACTGGTCGTCGCCGTGGCGCACCACCGGGGCGTGCGGCTCCTTGGAGATGACGTCGGGCAGGATCACGTGCTCCTCCGGATCGGGGAAGGAGGCCCGGAGGCCGGCGAGCTGGCTGGCATCGGTGGAATAGGCGTCGCAGCGGCCGGCCAGGTAGCTGCGCCGCGCCTCGTCATTCTGCTCGAACACCACGGGCTGGTAGCGGATGTTGTTCAGCCGCGCCCAGTCGGCCAGGTTCAGCTCATTGGTCGAGCCCGAGACGACGCAGATGGAGGCGCCCTGCAGCTCGCTCGCTTTCGTGACATTGAGCGACTTGCGCAGCATGAAGCCCTGGCCGTCGTAGAAATTCACCACGGTGAAGTTCAGGCCGTTGGCGGTATCGCGCGTCTGCGTCCAGGTCGTGGTGCGGATCAGCACGTCCACCTGGCCGGATTGCAGCGCCGGCAGCCGCGCCGTGCTGGTCAGCGGCACCCAGCGGATCTTCGTCGGATCGCCCAGCACCGCCGCGGCGACGGCGCGGCAGAGATCGCTGTCTATCCCGCGATACTCGCCGCGGCTGTCGGGCAGCGAGAAGCCGGCCGCGCCGGTGGAGGTGCCGCAGACCAGGATGCCCCGCTGCAGCACGGTGGAGAGGGTTGCTCCCGGCGCCTGGGGCTGCTGGGCGAAGGCGGGCGCGGCGCCGCCGACGGTTGCGGCGAGCAGCAGCGCGATCAGGCGGCGCATGGCGGGTCTCCGTTGCCGCGCGATGGTGCGGGCCGTGCCGGCCGGCGGCAAGCGCGTTCTGGCGCGCAAGATCGAGCCGGTGCGGGCCAAGATCCGAAGCGGGCCGAGCGCAGCTGCAGTCAAGGGCGCGCAGCGTGGCGGAGCGCCGCTTGCCCCTTGATCGCGGCTGACCCGCGGCGGCCCGGCAGCCGGTGAAGATGCTGCGCATCTTCGCTGGGTGCCCGGAGCACGGCCGGACGCCCGACGAAAACCGGGCCCGCCCCGCCTCGCGCGTCAGGCCGCCTTCGCCAGCGCCACCGTGAACCGCGCCTCCGTCTTCTCCCGCAGCTCCTGCTCTGTCACCCCGGGCGCCAGCTCGACCAGCCGCAGATCGGGTGGCCCCTTCCGCGCCAGGGTGAAGACGCCGAGCTCGCTGATCACCATGTCCACCACCCGCGCGCCGGTCAGCGGCAGGGTGCATTCGCGCAGCAGCTTCGGCTTGCCGCCCGCGGTATGCTCCATCAGCACCACCACGCGCTTCACGCCGGCGACGAGGTCCATGGCCCCGCCCATCCCCTTCACCATCTTCCCGGGGACCATCCAGTTCGCCAGGTCGCCATTCTCCGCGACCTGCAGCGCGCCCAGGATCGAAAGGTCGATGTGCCCGCCGCGGATCATCCCGAAGCTCTGCGCGCTGTCGAAGTAGCTCGAGGTCGGCAGCTCCGTGATGGTCTGCTTGCCGGCATTGATCAGGTCCGGATCCTCCTCGCCCTCATAGGGGAAGGGGCCGAGGCCGAGCATGCCGTTCTCGCTCTGCAGCTGCACGTTCATCCCCGGCGGCACGTGGTTCGCCACCAGCGTCGGGATGCCGATGCCGAGGTTCACGTAGAAGCCGTCCTGCAGTTCGCGCGCGGCGCGCGCAGCCATCTCGTTGCGGGTCCAGGGCATGGCGTCCTCCTCAGGCGGCGGGGTTGAGGCTGCCGGCGCCGGCGGCGGCCGGTTCACGCTTGCGGACGGTGCGCTGCTCGATGCGCTTCTCATAGCCGGGCGGCGCCTGGATGATCCGCTGCACGAAGACGCCCGGCGTGATGATGTGGTCCGGGTTCAGCTCGCCCGGCTTCACCAGGTGCTCCACCTGCGCCACCGTCACCTTCGCCGCCGTCGCCATCACCGGGTTGAAGTTCCGCGCGGTCTTCCGGTAGACAAGGTTGCCCTCGGTATCGCCCATCCAGGCGTGCACGATGGCAAGGTCGGCGAAGAGCCCGCGCTCCATCACGTAGTGCTCGCCCTCGAACTCCCGTGTCTCCTTGCCCTTTGCCACCTCGGTCCCGTAGCCGGTGCGGGTGAAGAAGGCGGGGATGCCGGCGCCGCCGGCGCGGATGCGCTCGGCCAGCGTTCCCTGCGGGTTGAACTCGATCTCCAGCTCCCCGGCCAGGTACTGCTCGGCGAACAGCTTGTTCTCCCCGACATAGGAGGAGATCATCTTGCGGATTTGCCGGGTCTGCAGCAGCAGGCCGAGACCCGCATCGTCGATACCGGCGTTGTTCGAGACGACGGTGAGGTTCTTCACCCCGCTCTCCCTGATCGCCTCGATCAGCACGGCCGGGATGCCGCACAGGCCGAAGCCGCCGGAATGGATCATCATGCCGTCCCGCAACAGGCCGGCGAGGGCCGCCTTCGCGTCCGGATAGACCTTGCCCATGCGCTGCCGCTCCTTGCGCTGTTCCCTCCGGGTAACCGTAGATGGCGCGTGCGGCGGGCGGAAGGGTGGGGGTGGGGCTGGGCCTTGCGGCACCGCCGGGCGGACGATATATCCCCGCACCCTCCCGGGCAGCGCTGTGGGGCCATAGCTCAGTTGGGAGAGCGCTTGAATGGCATTCAAGAGGTCGGCGGTTCGATTCCGCTTGGCTCCACCACTCCACCGCCGGCGCCCGATCCCTCGGGGCCGGCGGTACCGCATCCGGGCCCTCAGCCCACACTGACCACGCGATAGGCGTATTCGCCGCCCGGTTCGCGCAGGGTCACGTGGGCCCCCGGCCGCAGCGGCCCGCCGCTGCTGAGCGCGACCGGCAGCCCGATCTCCTGCCCGCCTTCCGGGAAGCGCAACTGCCAGCCGGTCTCGGCGTCGTGCACCACCTCCCCCGGCCGCGTCGGCGCGTCGGGGCGGAAGCGGAGGGCGGTCCAGGGCGCCGGGTCCGCGGCCCAGGCGACGGCGTCCAGGCACCCATTGGCGTCGAGGGTCACGGTCAGCTCGTAGCGGTGGTCGGGACTTCCGCCCGGCAGGCCGGGGCCGCCGGCCAGGACCAGGATCACCTTCGGCATCGCACCTCCGATGCGGCCCGGAACGCCGGGCCGCGGGCGGGGTTCATACCAGCCGCCCATCGGGGCCGCAGCGCGGGGCCCCGCCGGCCCGCCCCCTTCAGATGGCGACGCGGGAGCCGAGCTCGACCACCCGGTCCGACGGGATGTGGAAGAACTCGGTCGCCGGTACCGCATTGCGCGACATCAGCGCGAACAGCGCCTGCCGCCAGCGCGCCATCTTCGGGACGGCAGCCTGCACCAGCGTCTCCCGCCCCAGGAAGTAGCTCGCCTGCATCGGCTCGAAGGGCTGGTCGAGCTCGGTCACCGCCGCGAGCTCGCGCGGGATGTTCGGGCTCTCCTGGAAGCCGTAGCGGAGGACGACGCGCCAGATGCCGGGGGCGAGCGGCGTCACCTCCCGCCGCCGCTCCGGCCCCACCTGCGGCACCGGCTCGGTCTGCACGGTGACGAACAGCACCCGCTCGTGCAGCACCTTGTTGTGCTTCAGGTTGTGCAGCAGCGCGCCCGGGACGAAGTCCGCCTGGCCGGTCATGAAGACGGCGATCCCCGGCACGCGCAGGGTGCGGGAGTGCGGCAGCCGGGCGAGGAAGGATTTCAGCGGCAGGCTGTCCTGCCGGAAGCGGGCGAAGAGCAGGCTCCGCCCCTGCTTCCAGGTGGTCATCAGCACCAGCAGCGCGCCGCCGAGCAGCAGCGGCACGTAGCCGCCTTCCGGCACCTTCAGCAGGTTCGAGGCGAAATAGGCGATGTCGAGCCCCCAGAGGGGCACGAAGACGCCGACCACGGCGGCGAAGGGCCAGCCGAACTGCCGGCGGAACACCTGCATGGCGAGGGTCGAGGTGCAGCAGAAGGTCCCGGTCACGGCGATGCCGTAGGCGGCGGCCAGGCTGTCCGAGTTGTGGAAGGCAAGGACGAGGACCAGCACGCCGGCGAGCAGCGCGAAATTCACCTGCGGCAGATAGATCTGCCCCTCCTCCGTTCCGCTGGTGTGGCGGACGATCAGGCGGGGCAGGAAGCCGAGCTGCACGCACATCCGCGCCATGGAATAGGCGCCGGAAATCATGGCCTGGCTCGCGATGATGGTCGCCGCTGTCGCCAGCACCACCAGCGGCAGTCGCAGCAGCTCCGGCGCCAGCAGGTAGAAGGGGTTCTCCAGCGCCGCCGGGTCGCTGAGCAGCAGCGCTCCCTGGCCCAGATAGTTCAGCGCGAGGGAGGGCAGCACGAAGCCCACCCAGGCCAGCTGGATCGGCCGCCGCCCGAAATGCCCCATATCGGCGTAGAGCGCCTCCGCCCCCGTCACCGCCAGCACGACGGAGCCCATCGCGACGAAGGCGGCGAGCTTGTATTCCAGGCAGAAGGCGAGGGCGTGGTGGGGAGAGATCGCCTCCAGCACCTCCGGTTGCTTCACCACCTCGACCAGGCCGAGCGTGGCCAGCGTCGCGAACCACAGCGCCATCACCGGACCGAACATCGCCCCCATGCTCTCCGTGCCGCGGTACTGCACGAGGAAGAGCACGAGCAGCACGGCGATCGAGACCGGCTCGATGAAGGGGTCGAAGTGGGGGGAGATGATCTTCAGCCCCTCCATGGCCGAGAGGACCGAGATGGCCGGGGTGATGGTGCCGTCGCCGAAGAAGAGGCAGGCGCCGGCGATGCCGATCAGGGTCGTGATGCGCCGCCCGCGCGCCGTCTTCCGGGTGCGCAGGGCGAGCGCCATCAACGCCAGGATCCCCCCCTCCCCCCGGTTGTCGGCGCTGATGACGAAGACGACGTACTTGATCGTGACGGTCAGGATCAGCGCCCAGATGATGAGGGAGCAGACGCCCAGCACCTCCCAGCGCTGGATGCCGTCGGCAGCGAAGTGCAGCAGGGCGGCGCGGACCGAATACAGCGGGCTGGTGCCGATATCGCCGTAGACCACGCCAAGGACGGCGACCAGCAGCGAGGCCTGCAGCGTGCGGGGCTGCGGCAGAACGGCAGCGGTGCTCAAGCCGGGGCTCCGTTGGCGGGCGGCTTCGCTTGCCCGGCGACCTGCCCGGGCTGGGAGACCCGGGCCGGCCCGGACGGCCAGACCTGTGCCGGCGCGACCGCGGCCGGCGGTGCCGGGTCTAGGACCGTTCGGCCGGGTTCGGCAAGCCGGCAGGCGCGCCCGAGGCGCCGGCCATCAGTGGCCGCGGAGAATCTGGCTCAGGAACAGCCTCAGCCGGTCCGTCTCCGGGTGCTCGAAGATCTGCGCGGGCGGGCCCTGCTCCACCACCTCGCCGCGGTCCATGAAGACCACCCGGTGCGCGACCTGGCGGGCGAAGCCCATCTCGTGCGTCACCACCATCATGGTCATCCCGGTCTCCGCCAGGCCCACCATGACGTCCAGCACCTCCTTGATCATCTCGGGGTCGAGGGCGCTGGTCGGCTCGTCGAACAGCATGATCTTCGGTTTCATGCAGAGCGCACGGGCGATCGCCACGCGCTGCTGCTGGCCGCCGGAGAGCTGGCCCGGATACTTCTTCGCCTGCTCCGGGATGCGCACGCGCTCCAGGTAGTGCATGGCGAGCTCCTCCGCATCCCGCTTCGGCATCCGGCGAACCCAGATCGGCGCGAGGGTGCAATTCTCGAGCACGGTGAGGTGCGGGAACAGGTTGAAGGACTGGAACACCATGCCGACCTCGCGGCGGACCGCGTCCAGCGCCTTCAGGTTGTCCGAGAGCTCGATTCCGTCGACGATGATGCGGCCTTCCTGGTGCGTCTCGAGGCGGTTGATGCAGCGGATCATGGTGGACTTGCCGCTGCCGGAGGGGCCGCAGACCACGACGCGCTCCCCCTGCCCGACGGTGAGCGAGACGTCGCGCAGCACGTGCAGCGCGCCGTACCACTTGTTCACGTGGTCGAGGATGATGGCGGGCTGCGCCTCCGCCCCCATCGCCTCGCGCGGCTTCTCGAGCGTCTGGCCCATTCCGGGGATCTCCTCAGCGCCGGCGGTGGCGGTTGAGCTCCGCCTCCAGCCCCTGGCTGTAGCGCGACATGGCGAAGCAGAAGCAGAAGTAGATGATGGCGACGAAGATGTAGACCTCGATGCCGAAGCCCTGCCAGGCCGGCTCGATGATCGCGGTCTTGCCCGCCGTCAGCAGGTCGAAGATGCCGATGATCAGCACCAGCGAGGTATCCTTGAAGAAGCCGATGAAGGTGTTGACCAGCGGCGGGATGACCAGGCGGAGCGCCTGGGGCAGGATGATGAATCCGGTCTTCTGCCAGTAGGTGAGGCCGAGCGCATCGGCCGCCTCGTACTGGCCGCGCGGCAGTGCCTGCAGCCCGCCGCGCACCACCTCGGCCAGGTAGGCGCCGGCGAACAGGATGATGGCGATCTGCGCGCGCAGCAGCTTGTCGATGTTCATCCCCTCCGGCAGGAAGAGCGGGAACATCACGCTCGCCATGAAGAGCAGGCTGATCAGCGGCACGCCGCGGATCAGCTCCACATAGAGGATGCAGAGCGCCTTGATGGCCGGCAGCTTCGACCGCCGCCCGAGCGCCACGAGGATGGCCAGCGGGAAGGCGAAGGCGAGGCCGAAGGTCGCCAGGATCAGCGTGATGACGAGCCCGCCCCAGCGCTCCTGCGGCACGTAGGAGAGGCCGAGCACCCCGCCCCACATCAGCACGCCGATGGCAACGAGGACGGCGGCCCAGACCAACGCCAGCTCCTTCCGCCAGAAGCGGCGCATGGCGGAGACCACGTAGAGGCCGATGAAGAGCAGGATGGCGAGCGCCGGGCGCCACTGCTCCTCATAGGGATAGGTGCCGAACAGGATGAAGCGGTACTTCTCCGTGATCACCGCCCAGCAGGCCCCTACGCCCTTCAGCGCGCGGCAGGCCTGGCTCTGGTTGTCCGGCACCGACCAGATGGCGTTCACGAAGGCCCAGTCCACGAAGCCGATCGCCCAGCGGACGACGAGGTAGCCGATCAGCAGCGTCGCCGCGGTGGAGAGCCAGGAAGAGAACAGGTTGGCGCGCAGCCAGCCGATCGGGCCCACGGCGGTGATCGGCGCGCGGCGCGGCGCGGAGGCCTCGCCCGGCACCCGGGCCACGGCGGTCTCCAGCTGCACGCGCTCGGTCATGTCCGACATGGCTCAGCGCTCCACCAGTGCGATGTGGGCGTTGTACCAATTCATGAACAGGCTGATGGACAGGCTGATCGTCAGGTAGACCAGCATGATGATGGCGATGCCCTCGATCGCCTGGCCGGTCTGGTTCAGCGTGGTGTTGGCGATGGAGACGATGTCCTGGTAGCCGATGGCGACGGCGAGGGAGGAGTTCTTCGTCAGGTTCAGGTACTGGCTGGTCATCGGCGGGATGATGACGCGGAGCGCCTGCGGCAGGACCACCCGGCTCAGCACCTGCGGCGGGCGGAGGCCGAGCGCCTGCGCCGCCTCCCACTGCCCGTGCGGCACGGCGAGGATGCCGGCGCGGACGATCTCCGCGATGAAGGCGGCCGTGTACATCACCAGGCCGGTCAGCAGCGCGAAGTATTCCGGCGAGAGGGTGAGCCCGCCCTGGAAGTTGAAGCCGCGCAGGACCGGCACGTCCGGCGTCCAGGGCGCGCCGAGCGCCGCCCAGACGGCGACCGGCGGGCCGAGGATGAGCAGCAGCGCCACTGGCCAGACCGGCCGCGGCCTGCCGTCCCGCATGCGCCGGGCGATCGCGACCCGCCGCCAGGCGAAGGCGGCAACCGTTCCGGCCACGAAGGCGAGCAGCGCCCACCAATGCGCCGGCTGCCAGTCAATGAAGGGCAGCTTCAGCCCGCGATTCGAGAGGAAGACGTCCGGCAGCGGCTGCAGCGCCTGGCGCGGCCCGGGCAGGCCCTGCAGCAGGGCGTACCAGAACAGCAGCTGCAGCAGCAGCGGCACGTCGCGGATCACCTCGACATAGATGCCGGCGAGCTTGGCAAGCAGCCAGTTCCTCGACAGGCGCGCGATGCCGATCAGCGTGCCGATCACCGTCGCCAGCACGACGCCCACGACGGCGACCTTCAGGGTGTTGAGCAGCCCGACCAGCAGCGCGCGGAAATAGGTGTTGGTCGGGTTGTAGGGGATCAGGCTCTCGGCAACCGGCAGCCCGGCCTCGCGCCACAGGAAGCCGAAGCCGGTGGCGATGCGCCGGACCTCCAGGTTGTGCACCGTGTTGGACCAGAGCCACCAAGCGATGGCGCCGACGATGCCGACTACCACCACCTGCCAGACGATGGCGCGGACCCGCTCATCCGCCCAGGAGAGCCGGATCGGCCGCCTGGGCGGGGCGCGGAGCAGGCGAGGATCGGTGCCGGCCGCCTGGGACATCGCCCGATCCCCCTATCGGCTCAGCGGAAGGGCGGCGAGTATTGCAGGCCGCCCTGCGTCCAGAGCGCGTTCTGCCCGCGCTCGAGGCCGATCGGCTTCAGGCTGCGGTCGAACATCTCGCCGTAATTGCCGACCGCCTTGATGACCTTGATCGCCCACTCATTGTCGAGGCCGAGCATCTTGCCGAGATCCCCGTTGCGGCCGAGGATGCGCTGCACCTCCGGCCGAGCGTCGCTCTCGGCCAACTGGGCGACGTTCGCCTTGTTGATGCCGAACTCCTCGGCCGAGAGCAGCAGGAAGTGTGTCCAGCGCACGATGTCCTCGAAGCGCTGGTCGCCCTGGCGGACCGCCGGCGCCAGCGGCTCCTTGCTGATCACGTCGGGCAGTATCAGGTAGTCGGCGGGCCTGGGCTGCGCGGCGCGCGTCGCGGCAAGGCCGGAGCGGTCGGTGGTGTAGGCGTCGCAGCGGCCGGCGATGAAGGCGCCGACCAACTCCTCGAGCCGCTCGATCACCACCGGGGTGAACTTCACGTTGCTGGCCCGCGCCCAGTCGGCCAGGTTCTGCTCGGTGGTCGTGCCGGGCTGCACGCAGATGGTGGCGCCGTCCAGCTCCTTGGCCGACTTCACCCCGGCATTGGCCTTCACCATGAAGCCCTGGCCGTCGAAGAAATTCGTCGCGGCGAAGTCGAGGCCGAGGGCGGTGTCGCGCGACAGCGTCCAGGTCGTGTTGCGGGCCAGCAGGTCCACCTCGCCCGATTGCAGCGCGGTGAAGCGGTTCTGCGCGGTGGTCGGCACGAAGCGCACCTTGTTGGCGTCGCCCAGGAGGGCGGCGGCGATGGCGCGGCAGTAGTCGACGTCGAAGCCCTTCCAGACGCCCTGGCTGTCCGGCTCGGCGAAGCCGGCAAGGCCGGTGTTGACGCCGCAGACCAGGTTGCCGCGCGACTTGATCGCATCCACGAGGCCCCCGGCCGGAGGCTGGCCCTGCGGCTGCTGTTGCGAGCCCGCCGGCGCGGCGAGGCCCACGGCCAGGGCAAGGCCCAGGGCGAGGCCCATGGCGGGGCCGATATGCTGCATCATCCCGTCTCCCGTTCCGCCCCGCCTTGCCGGCGGCGGCCTGCTTAACCTGGCTCATTCGCGCCGGTCCGGCACCGCGGCGCCTACCCCGGCCCATTCCGGACGGCGTCGGTGCGCCACCGCCGGCGCTGGCGCACCGCCGATGGCGCGGGTGCGCCGCCCATGGCGCGGATACGCTGCCCATCGCGCGGATGCGCCGAGCAAATGCTGCGCCACCCGGGCCGCCCGATCAATCGCGTCAACGCCCCTCGGCCGGTCCCGCTGTCTCCGCGGGCAGGAAGGTCAGGCGCAGGCGGCCCGGCGCTGCCTCTGCCGTGGCGGCGCAGGCGGCGAGCGCCCGCTCGGCAGGCAGCGGCAGCTCGGCCGGCCATTCCAGCAGCAATTC
>DASQVL010000579.1:0-3360 GCA_035640795.1 Crenalkalicoccus sp.
CCTGCTGGGCCCGCCCCGACCCCTGCTCCCGCCCCTGCTCCCGCCACTGCTCCAGCCCCTGGGCCGGCCGCGCCCGGCATGCCCGGCGCGGCCGCCGTCGTGGTGCCGGAGGGGCCGCTGCTGGCACCGAATACGGTCGGCGCGCAGCTGCTCAGCTGGGCCCAGCTCCGCATCGGCCATTTCTCGGAGGCAGTGCTTGCGGCGGCCCGCAGCATCGCCGACCTGCCGGCGCTCTGGGGCGCGCTCACCGACCTCGCCCAGGACCCGGTGGCGCGCACCCGCGGGCTGGATGCCGCCTGGAAGCTCCTGCTGGTGACGGCCATCGCCCTCGCCGCCCAATGGGCGGCGCGGCAGGCGCTCGCGGGCCAGCGGCGGCGGCTCGACCTCGCCGCGCCGGCGCCGGGTGCCACCTGGCGCTGGTTCCGCCGGCTGCCCCTGGTGCTCGGCCGGCTGGTGCTGGACCTGGTGCCGGTGGCGGGCTTCGCCCTGGCCGTCTACGGGCTGCTCGGCCTGCTGCACCCGCTGCCGACGACTCAGCTGGTCGGCCTGCTGCTCGGCCATCTCTACATCGGCGCCAGCATCGCCTACGCGCTCGCCCGCATGCTGCTCTCCCCGGCCTCGGAGCATCTGCGGCTGATCCCCTGCTCGGACGAGGCGGCGGCCTGGTGCACGCTCTGGCTGCGGCGGATGCTGCTGGTCGGCCTCGGCGGCTACGCGCTGGCCGAGGCGGGGCTGTTGCTCGGCCTCTCCTGGTCGGCCTACGACACCATCCTGAACCTCGCCCTGCTCGTCATCTCGCTCTTCGCGGTGCTGATGATCCTGCAGCAGCGGGGCACCATTGCCGCCGCGCTGCGCGCGCCGGCGCTCTCCGGTACGGCGCGGCCGAACCGCGCACGGCACTCGCTGCGCCGGCTGCGCGACGGGTTCGCCGAGGTCTGGCACCTGCTCGCCATCCTCTGGCTGCTCGCGCTCTGGACGGTCTGGGCGCTGGCCATCCCCAACGGCTTCCACCTGCTGTTCCGCTGGACCGCGGTGACGCTGCTGGTGCTCGGCCTTGCCAAGGCGCTGGACGAGGGCGCGCGGCGATTGCTGGACGGCGCACTCACCCCCTCGCCGGAGCTGGCCAGGCGCTATCCCGGCCTGCCGGCGCGGGCGGCGCGCTACGGGCCGCTGCTGAAGGCGGTCGCCTCCGTCGCCATCGGGGTGGGCGCAGTGCTGGTGCTGCTGGAGAGCTGGGGGCTCGACGCCTTCGGCTGGTTCAGCGGCGCCGCGCTCGGCGCCCGGCTGCTCTCCACCCTCGGCTCCATCGGCGCCACCCTGGTCGTCGCCGTGCTGGTGTGGGAGGCCGCCAATGCCGGCATCCAGCGCCGCCTGGCGCGGCTCTCCCAGGACAGCCACGCGGCGCGCAGCGCCCGCGTTCGCACCCTGCTGCCCATGCTGCGCACCGCGCTCGGCATCGTCATCTTCGTCTTCGTGCTGCTGGATACGCTGGCGCAGCTCGGCGTGAACGTGGCCCCGCTGCTGGCCGGCGCCGGGGTCATCGGCCTCGCCGTCGGCTTCGGCAGCCAGACCCTCGTGCGCGATGTCATCACCGGCATCTTCCTGCTGCTGGAGGATGCGGTCGCGGTGGGTGACGTCGTGCAGCTCGGCGGCCTGTCGGGCGTGGTCGAGCAGCTCTCGATCCGCTCGATCAAGCTGCGCGCGCTGGATGGCAGCGTGCACATCGTCCCGTTCAGCGCGGTCACTACGGTGACCAACATGACGCGGGACTTCTCCTTCGCCGTGCTGGACGTGATGGTGGGCTATGGGGAGGACACCGACCATGTGGCCGAGGTGCTGAAGGAGATCGCCCAGCAGATGCGGGCGGAGCCCAAGTGGCACGGCCAGATGCGCGACGACATCGACATCTGGGGCGTGGAGCAGCTGACCAATTCCGGCGTGATGATCCGCGCCCGGGTGAAGACCGAGCCGGCGGCGCGCTGGAACGTGGCGCGGGAGTTCAACCGCCGGATCAAGCGGCGCTTCGACGAGCTCGGGATCGAGATCCCCTATCCGCGCCAGAAGCTGATGCTGGAGCGGCCGCGGGCGCCGCTTGCGCTGCGCCAGCGCGCGGCGGAATAGGCCGGGCCAGCCTTCGCCCCGTCGCGCCCACCGGCGGTGGGCACACGAGCGATCGCGGGCTATTCCGCGGCGAGCGCCGGCGCGGCGCGGTCCAGCACGCCGCGCAGCAGGTCGCGCACCCGCGGAGCGCCCTCCTGCCCCGTGCCGACCAGCGGACCGAGCAGCCCGGCGAAGCGCCGCGCCGCCTCGGCCGAGTCGCCGGCATGGGCCATCGCCCAGGCGGGGAAGCTGCGATGTTCCACCGGCACCGCCTCCAGCACCACCACCTCGTCGTGGCGGGGGTCGCGCAGGATGGGCTCGAAGACCTGCTCGACTGCCGGCAGCGGGCCTTCCAGCACCTGGGCGAAGCCGGCCGCGTCGACCATCAGCGCACCGGTCACCCCCGCCGCGGCGTTCCGCCGGCGGGACGCGGCGAGGATGGGCTGCAGCTCGGCCTCCGCCCGGCCGGGTGGCAGCAGGTTGCGGCTGATGTAGATCAGTCGGACCAGCGGGCCGTTCGCCCTCTCCGTCATGGGACCCTCTCCCTCTCCGCCGCCCGCAGCCGTGCCGCCGCGGCCGGCATCGGCCGGCCGAGCAGGAAGCCCTGCGCCTCGGTGCAGCCCTCCCCGCGCAGCCGGGCCAGCTGATCCGGCCGCTCCACCCCCTCGATCGTCGTGCGCATGCCGAGGCTGGCTCCGAGCAGCGCCACGGCGCGCACGACCGCGCCGTCATCGGCGAAGCTGCGGTCGATCTTCACCCGGTCGAAGGGAAAGCTGCGCAGCTGGGTCAGGGAGGAGTATCCGGTGCCGAAATCGTCGAGCGAGACCTGCACGCCGAGGGCCTTCAGCTCACGCAGCTGGGCGAGAGTCGGCCCGTCCTGGTCGCGCAGCAACGCGCTCTCCGTCACCTCGACCTCGAGCCGCTCCCCGGCCAGGCCCGCGGCGCGCAGCGCGGTGCGGACGGCGGGGACCAGCCGCCCGCTCTCGAACTGCGCCGGGGCGACGTTCACGGCGACGGCGAGCGGCGCCGGCCAGCGCGCCGCCTCCGCGCAGGCGCTGCGCAGCACCCATTCGCCGATTTGGCCGATCAGCCCGATCTCCTCGGCCAGCGGGACGAACTCCATCGGCGCGACCTCGCCGCGCGCCGGGTGGCGCCAGCGCAGCAGCGCCTCGAATCCCGTCAGCCGGTTGCCGCTCAGCGTCACCTGCGGCTGGTAGTGCAGCTCGAACTGGCCGAGGGCGACGGCCACGCGCAGCTCCT
>DASQVL010000580.1:0-5947 GCA_035640795.1 Crenalkalicoccus sp.
ACATACATCCGCGCAACGATGTTATGACACAGTAAGACTAGGGCAGATCCCGTTCGGGTGAAATCACCTGAACGGGTGAAGATGCCCCGAAAACAAGGACCTGAAGCGGTTTGCGCGAGCGCAGGCGAACGCAAGCCGCTCTACACCACCTTCGGAACGGTGCCCGCTGCGCGGGCCGCAGGCCGGGACCTCCCGCCTGGTTCAGGCGCGCCGCGACACGAGCCGGCCGGCCGCGCCCAGCCAGTTGCGCAGCCGCACCGCCGGCGATGGCTGGCCGACCTCGCGCACCTCGAAGCAGGCCTCGTCGAAGCTCGCCGCCTCCCCCTCGCGGCGCAGCTCCAACACATAGGGCGCGCCCGGCGACACGCCGGCGAGGTCCACGGCGAGCTCGGTCCAACGCGACGCGACCGCGGCCCCGCCCACGGCGACGCCGTTCACCAGCACGCTGAACCGGGCAGGCACCGGCGAGCGCAGGCGGAAGCGCGGCGCCGCATCGCGCCGGGTGCGGAACAGCCGGCCGCGGCGATAGGCGGTGCGGGCGCTGCCGGTGGAGCGGGCCACCCGCCAGCCATTCAGCAGGTCGAACTTGCTCGGCCTGCCGGGGAAGGGCGTGTCGCGCAGCGCCGGCGGAACAATCGCCGCGAGCCGGGCTGTCGCGGTTGCCGGATCCTCAAGCCAGGCGGCGAAGCTCGCCGGCGGCAGCACCCCGTGCTCCTGCCGCCGCCGCGGCTCCGGCCAGGCGCCGCGCAGCCGGACGCGCATGGCAAGGCTGCCGCTCCGTCGTTTCAGCAGCTCCGCCTCGGTGGCGAAGTCCCAGCGCGTCCAGCCGGCGAGCTCCGGGCCGCGCCCCGACCGCCCGCCATGCAGCACGCTGGTGAACAGCTCGACCTCGAGCAGGCCGCGATGCCGCTCGAGCGGCGCGAGGAAGTCCGAGAGCGGCGGGATCTGCTCGTTGATGCCGGACAGCACCGCCTCGTGCCGGTCGAACACCGCGAATTCCAGCGCCTGGCCGGAGCTGGCGGAGCGGAAGGGATCGCCCGTCGTCACCAGCGTGCCGCCGGGGCGGAGGACGCGCAGCGCCTCGGCGATCGTCGCCGGGATGTCGCGCATGTGGTGCAGCGCGGCGTTGAGGAAGACGGCGTCGAAGGAGGCGGTGCGGAAGGGCAGCGCGTGGCCGAAGCCGCCGATCCAGCGCAGCTCCGGAAAGGCGATGCGCCCGGCCTCGGCGAGGATCGGGCTGAACTCCAGCGCGGTGACGCGCGCCCCGCGCAGCGCCAGGCGTTGGCTGTCGAAGCCCTGGCCCGCGCCGATGTCGAGCACGTCGCGGCCGGAAAGCGCGAGCCCCTCCAGCAGCGCATTGATCTCCAGCCATTCCTGGTAGCGGTTGGCGAAGTAGCCGGGCTGCGCGCCGGGATTGGCGGCGATGAAGGCAGCCTTGTCCCCGGCCGCGTGATAGCCGGCGCAGAGCGCGTCGATGTGCTCGACCGTGCCGGGCGGCAGGACCAGGCCAGCGCGGTGCGGCGCATTGGCCGCGATCTCGATCAACCCGAGCGCGTCCTCCGCCTCGAAGTCGCCGAGGAAGGGGACGCCGAGGACAACGTCGAAGGCCTTGCCGCAATGCGCGCAACGGAGGCCGGCGAGCGCGCCGCCGCAGCGCGGGCATTCAAGCTCGGCACTCTCCATCGTTCCCAAGGCGAACGTCCTGCATCCACTGTAGCCCCCGTACGCTACACACAAGGCGCGCAATCACACTGCATCAGGAAGCTGTTATGACCACGCCACTCAAGGCCTACCGGGCGCGGTTCGGCAAGGTGGAGGGGTTCTTTACAGAGGAGGCGCAGGTCGCCTGGGACTTTCTCCTGGGCAATCAGGCGCTGATGAACGTCCGGGGCGATGTCGTCGAGATCGGTGTCTGGAAGGGGAAGAGCGCCGGCCTGGCAGCCCTTCACATGCGGCCGGACGAGACACTGACGCTGGTCGACATCCAGGACCTGAAGGAGGTCGAGGACCGGATCCGCGCACTGGGCGGCCCGCAGGTGCGATCCTTCACCGGCAAGTCGTCGAATTTCAGGGCATCGGCCGCATATCGGGCGATCGAGCCGGTCCGCTGGTTCCATATCGATGGCGACCATTCCGGCTTTTCCACCACGATCGACCTCAACATCGCGGCCGATCTGCTGGGCGGGCACGGCATCATCTGCGTCGACGACTTCTTCAACCCGCGCTACCCGCAACTCGCCGCCGCGGTGTTCCGGTTCCTGTTCAACCGGCCCGAATACCGGATGCTCCTGTGCGGTGCCAACAAGGTGTTCATCTGCCGTTCGGAAGACTACGCGCTGTACGAGAGCCTGATCCGGAAGTACCTGGCGGCACATATGGCAAGCTGCGGAATATCTGTCACCATCGCCAAGACGTCCTACGCGCACGACTTCGGCTGCTTTGCGATCGAGGGCCGGCAAGGCAGACATGACGTGGTGGGTCGGGATGAGGACATCACGGATATCGTCTTTTGAGCACTCCTCTGAGGCTCGCGGGAGGCCTCACTCCCCCAGCCGCGCCCGGAAATAGGCGATGGTCCGCGCCAGACCGTCCTTGAGCGGCACCCGCGGCTCCCAGCCCAGCAGCCGCCGCGCCAGGCTGATATCCGGGCAGCGCCGCAGCGGGTCGTCCTGCGGCAGCGGCCGCCGCTCGATCCTCGCCCCCTCCCCGCACAGCGCCATCACCTGCTCGGCCAGCTCGCGCACCGTGATCTCGTGCGGGTTGCCGAGGTTGACCGGCCCGGTGACCTCGTCGGCCGACTCCATCAGCCGGATCAGCCCGTCCACCAGGTCGTCCACGTAGCAGAAGGCGCGGGTCTGCGTGCCCTCCCCGTACAGGGTGATCGGCTCTCCGCGCAGCGCCTGCACGACGAAGTTGGAGACGACGCGCCCATCCTCCGGGTGCATGCGCGGGCCATAGGTGTTGAAGATGCGCGCCACCTTGATGCGCAGCCGATGCTGGCGGTGATAGTCGAAGAACAGCGTCTCCGCGCAGCGCTTGCCCTCATCATAGCAGGCGCGGGGGCCGAGGGGGTTGACGCTGCCGCGGTAATCCTCGGTCTGCGGGTGCACCTCCGGGTCGCCATAGACCTCGCTGGTCGAGGCCTGCAGCACCTTGGCCTTCACCCGCTTGGCGAGGCCGAGCATGTTGATGGCGCCGCTGACGCTGGTCTTCGTCGTCTGCACCGGGTCGAACTGGTAGTGCACCGGGGAGGCCGGGCAGGCGAGGTTGTAGATCTCGTCGACCTCGACATAGAGCGGGAAGGTAATGTCGTGGCGCAGCGCCTCGAATTGCGGGTGGCCGAGCAGGTGGGCGATGTTGTCGCGCGTCCCGGTGAAGTAGTTGTCCACAGAGAGCACGGCGTGGCCGAGGCCGAGCAGCCGCTCGCACAGATGCGACCCGATGAAGCCCGCGCCTCCGGTCACCAGGATGCGCTTGCGCGAAAGTGGGTTCATCGTCTCTCCGCTGTCTCCGCCGGTTGCGCGGGGCCGGGTGGGGCCGGCATTGCCCGGCCGCGCCCGATTTTTGATCTGGCCGCCTGGGGTATAGGGGCGCGCGGCGCGGCGCGCCACTGTGCCCTCGGGGGCGGCGCTCAGCCGCGCAGCAGCGCCGCCAGCGCCGGATCCAGCCCCTGGCTCTCCCGCCCGCGCGGCGGCGCGAAGCTGCCCATGCGTGGCCGCGGCGGCGCCAATGCCACCAGTGCCTCGGCCAGCTTCACCCCGCAGGCGATGCCGTCCAGCACCGGCACCGCCGCCGCCGGGGCCAGGCGCGACGCCATGCCCGCCAGCGCCGCGCCGCCCAGCACCACCGCCTCCGCGCCACCCTCCGTCAGCGCGGCGATCGCCGCCTGCAGCTCCGCCTCGGCGCGTGCCGGCTCCGCCATCGCCTGCTGCGGCGTCATGGCGATGCCGGCGAGGCCGGAAAGCCGGCCCGCCAGCCCGTGCTGGGCGATACGCTCCCGATAGGGCTCGACATTCCCCATCGTCGCCAGGCCGAAGCGCCCGCCGAGCAGGCAGGCGGCGAGGCACGCCGCCTCCGTCATGCCCACCACCGGGCAGGGCATGAGCTGCCGCGCCGCCTCCAGCGCCGTGTCCAGCGAGACGGCGAGCAGCACGGCGTCCACCCGCCCGGCATGATCCGCAAGCAGGCTGAGCAGGCCATGCGCGGCGATGGCGCTCTCCGCCCTCGTTGCGATCACCGCGGGGCCGAAGCGCGGTGTGGCGGGAATCACTTCCGTCCCCGGCGCCGCCGCCTTTCGTGCAGCCTCGGCGCAGAGGGCGGTGATCGCCCCGGTCGTGTTGGCGTTGGCGACCAGCAGCCGCATCACACCCCCCTTCCCTGCCCCGGCCAGCATGGCGCTTGCAGCCCCCGCCACGCCACCGCAGGCTGCGCCGACCCGCACGGGAGGATTGCATGGACGCGCCCATCCTCGACCTGCCCTTCGACGCCGAGGCGATGCTGCCCGGCCTCAGGCGCTGGGTGGAATGCGAAAGCCCGACCTTCGACTCCGCCGCGGTGAACCGCATGATGGCGCTGGCGGCGCGCGACCTGGCGCTGCTCGGCGCCCGCATCGAGACCATCCCGGGCCGCATGGGCTTCGGCGACTGCGTGCGCGCCACCTTCCCCCACCCGCGCGCGGCGGAGCCGGGCGTGCTGGTGATGGGCCATCTGGACACGGTGCACCCCGTCGGCACGCTGGCGGCGCTGCCCTGGCGGCGGGAGGGCAACCGCCTCTACGGCCCGGGCGTCTACGACATGAAGGGCGGCAATTTCATCGCGCTGGAGGCGATCCGCCAGCTGCTCAGGGCCGGCATCGCCACGCGCCGCCCGGTCACCGTGCTGCTGACCAGCGACGAGGAGGTGGGCAGCCCCTCGACGCGCGACCTGATCGAGGCGGAAGCCGCGCGCCACGACGTGGTGCTGGTGCCGGAGCCGGCGCGGCCGGATGGCGGCGTGGTGACCGGCCGCTACGCCATCGCCCGGTTCAACCTGAAGACCATTGGCCGCCCGAGCCATGCCGGCGCCCGCCTCGCCGAGGGGCGCAGCGCCATCCGGGAGATGTGCCGCCAGGTGGTGGCGATCGAGGCGATGACCACCGAGTCCGTGACCTATTCGGTCGGCGTCATCCATGGCGGGCAGTGGGTGAACTGCGTCGCCACCACCTGCGAGGCGGAAAGCCTCTCCATGGCAAAGCGGCAGGAGGATCTGGACGAGGCGGTGGAGCGCATGCTCTCGCTCCGCCCCACCGGCAACGACGTGCAGCTGGAGGTGACGCGCGG
This sequence comes from Crenalkalicoccus sp., assembly GCA_035640795.1. Classification (GTDB taxonomy): domain Bacteria; phylum Pseudomonadota; class Alphaproteobacteria; order Acetobacterales; family Acetobacteraceae; genus DASQVL01. The sequence continues at coordinate 5,319 of DASQVL010000580.1, forward strand.
CGTGACGCGGCCGGTGTGGGAGCCGGATGCGAAGGTGATGGCGCTGTACGAGACGGCGCGCGGCATCGCGGCGCGGATCGGCTTCGACATCACGCATCAGAGCTCGGGCGGCGGCTCGGACGGGAACTTCACCGGGGCGATGGGCATCCCGACGCTCGATGGCCTCGGCGTGCAGGGCGCCGGCGGGCATACGCTGGAGGAGCACCTGCTGGTGGACAGCCTGGTGCCTCGCGCGAAGCTCCTGGCGGGGCTGCTGCAGGTGGTGTGAGCAACCGGAGCTGGATCACCCGATCAGCGTCAGATCGCCGGCCGCACCCCAGCTGCCGCCGCCGGTCGGCACGATGCTGCCGCCGCTGCCGAGATGGAGGTCGCCGCCGAGCGCGGGCGGCGAGCCCTGCAGGTGCGGCGTGCCGCCGGCTACGGTCGCGGCGCTGTCGTAGGTGGCCCTTGGGGGAGGGAGGGAACTCCCTCCCCCAAGCCCCCACCTACTTTTTTTCTAGGCTGGCAAAGCTGACTGACAGGCTTTCCGCTCCAGTTCGGCAAGATAGGCCGCCGGGTTGCGCCGGAAGCGGGTGCGTTGGGTTCGCGCCAGGCGGCGCGTTTCGAGCCTGCGGCGGAGATCGCGCCAG
>DASQVL010000581.1:0-11154 GCA_035640795.1 Crenalkalicoccus sp.
CCATGCCGATCTCCCTGACGCCTTTCGGCGGCGCTCCGTCACGGAATAGAGGTCCGTTGTACGGAAAACATGGCGGCATCCGGCAGCGGCCGCAATATGGAAAACAATCTTGTTATGCGGAATTCACCGCCGCGGCGGGCAATCCGCGGAGAGCAAGCGCGGCCGCGGCCTGATGGGCCGGCCGCAGCAGCGGGCTCAGGCGCCCGGCTTCCGGCCGGAAAACAGCTCGGACAGCGTCGCCGCGGCGTCCTGGACGCACTCGCCGAGGACATCCACCCGGTTGATCGGCATCCGCACCGTCGGCGCGGAGACCGAGATGGCGCCGATCGGCTCCGCCCATTCATTGCGAATGGCGGCCGAGGCACAGCGCATGCCGATGGTGTATTCCTCGTCGTCGATCGCCCAGCCGCGACGCCGCACCCGCGCCACCTCGGCCAGCAGCGCCTCCTTCGTGGTGAAGGTGTTGGAGGTGAAGGGGTCCCAGCCGATGGTCTGCAGCAGTTCCTGCTGCAACCCCTCCGACCCGGCCGCCAGGACGGCCTTGCCCGCGGCCGAGGCGTGCAGCGGCAGCCGCCAGCCCAGGCGGAAGAAGGCGCGCACCGGGGCATGGCTTTCCGACTGCGCCACGCAGACCAGCTCCGTCCGGTCCAGCATGGAGACGTTCACCGTCTCGCCGACCTGGGCCTGGAGCTGCTTGAGGATGGGGCGCGCAATCTCCGGCAGCTTGCGGTTCCGCAGATAGGCCGAGCCGATCCGGAACAGGCCGAGCCCGACCGCCCACAGCCCGGTGGCCGGATCATGGCTCACCAGCCCGCGCCGGCTCAGCGTCGTCAGCAGGCGGTGCACGGTGGAGGGCGGCAATTCCGCCTGGCGGGCCAGCTCGCTCAGGGACAGCCCGTCGGTGGGCGCCAGCACCTCCAGCAATCCCATGGCGCGGTCGAGCGACTGGACATCCCCGCTGGCCTCCGAAGACGCCGAAGCCGGCCGGCCGCGTCGCCGCAATGGCGCGATCGCCTCGTTCATCCGCCACCGTCCTTCCCGATGCCCGATCCCGCCGCCCTAATGCCCGCGGCGGCGGGCTTTGCCCATCCCGGGCGCAATTTCCACGTTGCGTGGCTCCGCGGAGCATGGCAGATTTTCTGTGATACGGATACGCTTCCCAAAATGGCAGAGATGGCAGAGCGGCGCCGCCACGCCTGCAGCCGCCACGCAGGCACCGCGCGCCCGAACGGGGGAGGAAGCCCATGCCGAAATTCGCGGCGAACCTGGCCATGCTGTTCACCGAGCTGCCCTTCCCCGAGCGCTTCGCCGCCGCCGCCGCCGCAGGCTTCGAGGGCGTGGAAATCCCCTTCCCCTATGCCTGGGAGGCGCCCCGCCTCGCCGCCCTGCTGGACGTGAACCGGCTCTCCCTCGTGCAGCAGACCCTGCCGGCCGGCGATTGGCAGGCGGGCGACCGCGGCATCGCCTGTGACCCCGGCCGGGTCGCAGAGTTCCGCGCTGGTGTCGCCCGGGCGATCACCTATGCCATAGCGCTCGGCCATCCCCGTCTCACCTGCCTGGCCGGCATCCCGCCCAGGGGTGTCTTCGCCGACCAGGCGAGGCGCACGCTGATCGCCAACCTGCGCTTTGCCGCGGCAGAGCTGCACGAGGCGGGGCTCGAATTGCTGCTCCAGCCCCTCAACACCCAGGACCTGCCTGGCTTCCTCGTCGGCAGCACGCAGCAGGCCATCGCCATCATGGATGCGGTGGCGGCGGCAAATCTTCGGCTGCAACTCGATGTCTCCCATTCCCGCCGCATGGGCGAGAGCCTGATGCGCGCCGTGGAATGGCGACTGGAGCGCATCGGCCACCTGCAGGTGACCCACGGCCCGGCCCGGCATGTGCCCGGCGCCGACGGGATCAACCATCCCTACCTGTTCCGCCGCCTCGATGAGCTTGGCTATGGCGGCTGGGTCGGCTGCGCCCAGGCGCCGGAAGACGCGACGGGGGCGGAAGTGGCCTGGCTGCCGCCCGGCCGGCGCGGCCAAGCCTCCCCGTCCCCGCGGGAGCAGGCCGAGAAGGGCCTCGGCGCCTGACGCCGGGTCGGCCTGGCAGCTCATCCCCCCATCCGAGCGGAGATCGAACCGTGCCCCACACGCACTACACGCGCCGCACCAAGATCATCGCAACGCTCAGCCCCGCCTGCACGGACCTCGCCATCATCCGCGCCCTGTTCGAGGCGGGGGTGGACATGTTCCGGCTGGATGCCGGCGATGGTGCGGAAGAGAACGGCCGGAGCTGCGCCCTGCTGCGGGAGCTGGCGCGTGGCGCCGGCTACCCGATCCCCATCCTGCTCGAGCTGCAAGGCGCATCGCCCGCCTCCCTGCGCCGGAGCGACGATGCCACGCCCGCCGGACCGCCCCTCTCCGCCGCGGACCGGCGGGCCCTGGCCCTGGCGCTGGAGGCCGGGGTGGAATGGATCGGCCTTGCCGCGGCGCATCGGCCCGACGAGGTGAAGGCGACACGTGGCGCCGCCGGGCGTCGGGTCGGGCTCATGACCCGGATCGGGGAGGTGCCTGCCCCGCTGCCGGTGCTGCGGCAGATGATCGCCGCCTCCGACGGCATCCTGGCCCCGCTGAACCTGCTCAACGCCGCCCTGCCGCGGGAGGACGGTCCCAACCAGCCCGCCGGGATCATGCGGCTTTGCCGCGAATTTGGCCGCCCCGTGATCGCCGGCATTGCCATGCGCGGAAGCATGGGCCGCGGCGGCTGGCCAGGCCGGACCGAGGCCGCCGAGGTGGCGACGGCCATCCTCAACGGCGTGGATGCCGTGATGCTCTCCGCCGAGGCCTTCTCCGGCCAGCGCGCGGTCGAGGCCGTGGCGATGACCGACCGCACCATCCGCGCGGTGGAGAACGAAACCCTGCGCCGCCCCGACCCCGGGACGGCTCTGCCTGATCCCTGCGACGCCGAGGCGATCGTCACCGCTGCCCGGAGCATCGTCGCCACGCTCCTGGCCGAGCCGGAGGTGACCTGGCCCTGGCCGGACGGCGCGGCCGCCCTGCGCGGCAGGGCCCCCCGCCCGGGACCCGTCCCGATCCTCGGCCTGACCGCCATCGGCCGGCGCCCGGGGCCCTGAACAGCCCGGGCGCGCGTGACGCGACATGGAAGGGGAGACGCCGTGGCCCACTGGATGCGCTTCGAACAGGACGGGGAGACCGGCTTCGGGTTGCTGCGGGACGGTGTGGTCCACGTCCACCAGGGCGACCTCTTCGCCGCCCCGCAACCCACCGGGCGAAGCCTGGCCGTCGATGCGGTGCGGCCCCTCATGCCCTGCACGCCCTCGAAGGTCATCGCGCTGTGGAACAACTTCCACGCCCTGGCGGCGAAGCTCCAGGTCGCGCTGCCGGAGGAGCCGCTCTACCTGCTGAAGGCGGGCTCGTCGCTGACCGACCCGGGTGCCACCATCCGCCGGCCGGCCTCCTATAGCGGGCGGATCGTCTTCGAGGGCGAACTCGGCATCGTCATCGGACGCGCCTGCCATGACGCGACGGAGGTCGAGGCGGCCGCCTGCATCTTCGGCTACACCTGCGTCAACGACGTCACCGCCGCCGACATCATCGGCAGGGACCCGACCTTCCCGCAATGGGCGCGGGCCAAGGGCTTCGACGGCTTCGGCCCCTTCGGCCCGGCGATCGCCACCGGCCTGCGACCGGAGGAGCTGAGGGTGCGCCTGCTCCTGGATGGGCAGGAGCGGCAGAATTTTCCGATCGCCGACATGGTGTTCTCGCCCGCCCGCCTGGTCAGCCTGCTGTCGCGCGACATGACCCTGTCGCCGGGCGACCTGATCTGCTGCGGCACCTCGGTGGGCGTCGGGAGCATCAAGGGCCCGCGGAGCCGAGTGGACGTCCTCATCGAGGGGATCGGCACGCTTTCGAACGCCTTCGAGCTGTAGCGGGAGGCCGGCCCGCACCGGAGTCCAGCCGGCTGGCGCCACGGTTTCCCGCAGCCCGGAAATATATTTCACCTATTTGTCAAGGACCAATTTTCCGCTTTGCAACCCGGACGATTCCGTGCAACCTTCCCGCAGTTCGGATGTGTTTTCCACTTTGGGCTTCCGCTGGTATGCCACATACACGGCTTGGCATGCCAGGAGCGGGTCACGGATCGGCGGCAACGCCCCGGGCCAGCCGAAACGAAGGAGGGCGTCATGAGAGTCGAGGCGGCCTTGCAGGCAAGGCACACGCGGATCGTCACGATCCGCATGGATGAGACGGTCCTCGCGGCCGCGCGCCGCCTCAGGGCCGAGAACATCGGCGTGCTGGTCGTCAAGGACACCTGCGCGACCGAGGGCGATGCCGTGGCCGGCATCGTCACCGAGCGGGACATCCTGCAGGTGATCGCCGACCATGGCACGGCGGCCTTCAGCCGCCCCGTCCACGCCCTGCTGAAGAAGGGCGCGGTGTTCTGCCGCCCCGAAGACTCCATCGAATGCGTGCTCTCGCTGATGGACGAGCGCCACATCCGCTACATCCCCGTCCTGGACGAGGAAGCGCTCGTCGGCGTCATCAGCATGCGCGACGCCATGACCCTTTCGAAGGGCCGGGCTGTCGCTCATCGCCCCGCCCTGGCGCCGGCCTGACAGAGCCGGCCCGTGACCGTTCTGTCCACCAGCCTCGCTGTCGAGCCGCTCGATGTCAGCATCGGCCTGCGCCGGCTGGCCTGCGAGGCGATCAAGCGCGCGATCACGGAAATGGACATCTACGAACATGCGGGGGCGATCCGTCTCGACGAGCGCCGCCTCTCCGAGAATCTGGGCGTCAGCCGCACCCCGGTGCGGGAGGCGCTGAGCATCCTCGAGGTGGAGGGCTTCGTCCGCGCCGTGCCGCGCCGCGGCATCTACGTGGTGCGCAAGACGAAGCGCGAGATCATCGAGATGATCACCGTCTGGGCGGCCATCGAGAGCCTGGCCGCGCGGCTGGCGACTTCGCATGCAACGGATGAGGACATCGCCGCGCTTTGGCGGATGTTCGCGAGCTTCGACGAGAACCCGACGAACCAGATCAGCGAATACTCCCAGGCGAACATGGCCTTCCACAAGGCGATCATCCGCCTGGGCGGCTGCGGCCTGATGACGGAGCTGACCGAGAACCTGTTCATCCACATGCGGGCGGTGCGCGCCGTCACCCTGAAGCAGGGCGACCGCGCGAGGCGGTCGATCACCGACCACCGCAACATCATCGCCGCCCTGCAGAAGCGCGACGCCGACCTGGTCGCGCGGCTGGTGCGCGAACACACGCTCGGCCTCGCCGCGCATGTGGAACGCCACGGCGATTTCCTCGACCGGCTGCAATCCGTGCCGGAGGGGCGGTCGGGCCGACCACGTTCCGCCGCGGATGCGCGACCCGCGCGAGGCTTGGAAGTGATCTGAGAGGGAGGACTAGGATGTCTGCCAGGATCGAGGCGAGGGTGAAGTCCGGCGCAAGCACCGCCGACGACACCCTGGTGCAGAAGAGCCGGGACGAGAACACCGTCTCCGGCGGTCGCCTGGTGGCCAAGGCGCTGAAGGCGGAAGGCGTGGACACCATCTTCACGCTCTGCGGCGGCCACATCATCGACATCTACGATGGCTGCATCGATGAGGGCATCCGCGTCATCGACGTCCGGCACGAGCAGGTGGCGGCGCACGCGGCGGATGGCTACGCCCGCCAGACCGGCAAGCTGGGCTGCGTGGTGACCACGGCCGGCCCGGGCTGCACCAATGCCGTCACCGGCATCGCCACCGCCTTCCGCTCCGAGAGCCCAGTGCTGCACATCGGCGGGCAGAGCGCCCTGACCCAGTGGAAGATGGGCGGGCTGCAGGACCTGCCGCATGTGGACATGATGCGGCCCATCACGAAATTCGCCTCCACGGTCATGTCCACGGAGCGTATCGCCGACATGGTCGCCATGGCCGCGCGCGAGTGCTTCGCCGGCGCCTACGGCCCATCCTATCTCGAGATCCCGCGCGACGTGCTGGACCGGGAGATCGACATCACCCGCGCCGTCCTGCCGAGGCCCGGGCAGTACCGCGCCTCCGTGCGGCAGATCGGCAGCGCCGAGGACATCGAGCGCCTGGCCGACATCCTGGTGAATGCCGAGCGCCCGGCCATCCTGTTCGGCCAGCAGGTCTGGGCGGCGCGCGGCCATGCGGAGGCCGTCGCCCTGCTGCGCGGACTCGACATCCCCGGCTACTTCAACGGCGCCAGCCGCGGCTTGCTCCCGCCCGGCGACCCGCACCACTTCGACCGCACCCGCTCGCTCGCCTTCTCCAAGGCGGATGTCGTCGTCATCGTCGGCACGCCCTTCGACTTCCGCATGGGCTATGGCAAGCGGATCAAGGTGCCGACCCTGGTGCAGATCGACCAGGACTACCGCACGGTCGGCAAGAACCGCGACGTCGACCTCGGCATTGCCGGGGACCCGGGTGCGGTGCTCGCAGCCGTGCTGCAGGCCGCCTCCGGCCGCATCAAGGGCGACAAGCGGCAGCTGCGCCGGCAATGGATGGAGCAGCTGGCCGAGGCCGAGGTGGCGGCGACCGAGAAGCTGATGCCGACATTCCTCTCGGACCAGTCGCCCATCCACCCCTACCGCGTCGCGTGGGAGCTCAACGAGTTCCTGACCGAGGACACGATCTACATCGGCGATGGCGGTGACGTCGTGACCATCTCCGCCCAGGCGGTGCGTCCGCGCGGTCCCGGCAACTGGATGGACCCGGGCGCGCTCGGCAGCCTCGGCGTCGGCACCGGTTTCGCCCTGGCCGCGAAGCTCGCCCATCCGCACAAGGAGGTGCTCTGCTACTACGGTGACGGCTCCTTCGGCATGACCGCCTTCGACATGGAGACGGCCAACCGCTTCAACGCGCCCTACATCGCGGTCATCGGCAACAACTCCGCGATGAACCAGATCCGCTACGGGCAGATCACCAAGTACGGCGAGCAGCGCGGCAATGTCGGCAACCTGCTGGGCGACGTGCCCTTCGGCAAGTTCGCCGAGATGCTCGGCGGCTATGGCGAGGAGGTGCGCGAGGCCCGCGACATCGCGCCGGCGCTGCGCCGCGCGCGGGAGGCGGTGGCAAGGAGCGGCCGCTCCGCGGTGATCAACATCTGGGTGGACCCGCGCGAATACGCGCCGGGCACCAAGTCGCAGACGATGTACAAGTGAGCACGGGGGGAAGAACAATGAGCAAGGCTCTGGACGGCGTCCGCATCCTCGATTTCACGCATGTGCAGTCGGGACCGACCTGCACCCAGCTTCTGGCGTGGTTCGGCGCGGACGTGATCAAGGTGGAGCGGCCCGGCGTCGGCGACATCACCCGCGCCCAGCTGCAGGACGTGCCGGATGCGGACAGCCTCTACTTCACCATGCTGAACCACAACAAGCGCTCCATCACCCTGGACACCAAGAACCCGAAGGGGAAGGAGGTGCTGGAGGAGCTGGTGCGGCGCTGCGACGTGCTGGTGGAGAATTTCGGCCCCGGCGTGCTGGACCGCATGGGCTTCACCTGGGAGCGGCTCCAGGCGCTGAATCCGCGCCTGATCGCCGCCTCCATCAAGGGGTTCGGGCCGGGCCCCTATGAGGACTGCAAGGTCTACGAGAACGTCGCGCAGTGCGCCGGCGGTGCGGCTTCCACGACCGGCTTCGACGACGGCCCGCCTCTGGTGACGGGTGCGCAGATCGGCGATTCCGGCACCGGCCTCTATCTGGCGCTGGGCATCGTCGCGGCGCTGCACCAGCGCACCAGCACCGGCCGCGGCCAGCGCGTGACGGTCGCGATGCAGGATGGCGTGCTGAACCTGTGCCGCGTGAAGCTGCGCGACCAGCAGCGCCTGGCGCGTGGGCCGCTGAAGGAATACCCGCAATACCCGAACGGCGTGTTCGGCGACAGCGTTCCCCGCGCCGGCAATGCCTCGGGCGGCGGCCAGCCCGGCTGGATCCTGAAGTGCAAGGGCTGGGAGACGGACCCCAACGCCTACCTCTACTTCATCACCCAGGCGCCGGTCTGGGACAAGATCTGCAGGGTCATCGGCAGGGAGGAATGGATCACCGATCCCGACTACGCCACCCCCGAAGCCCGGCTGCCCCGCCTGACGGAGATCTTCGACACCATCGAGCAATGGACCATGACCCAGACGAAGTTCGAGGCCATGGAACTGCTCAACACGTATGACATTCCCTGCGGCCCCATCCTCTCCATGAAGGAGCTGGCCGAGGAGCCCGCCCTGCGCGCCACCGGCACCGTGGTGGAAGTCGACCATCCGACGCGCGGCAAGTATCTCTCCGTCGGCAACCCGATCAAGCTTTCGGACAGCCCGACCGAGGTCCTCCGCTCGCCGCTGCTTGGTGAGCACACGCAGGAAATCCTCAGCGAAGTCTTGCAATTCGACCAGCGCCGCATCGCCGAGATCGAAGCGGCCGGCGCCCTCGGAAAAATTCGGCGGATGGCCGCGGAGTAGCGGAGCCGGAGCGGCGCCGCCGCGCCTGCCTCCAGCTGGTGAGAATGCCGAATGCCCGCACTTCGCGGGCGGAACGGCCCAGTCGTTGCCGTGCATCTTACTGTCGATACGGACATAACTGCCCGCCCAGTTCCTGGTGCGGCTGTCGGCCCGAAGGCCAGGAGGAAGTTGATGCAAGAGATCGTGGCGCTCAAACCCGCAGCCCCGGTTGAGTCCTCGCCGGCAGCGCCAGCCAAGGACGCGGTCCGCAAGCTCCTCGATGCCGTGAAGGCCTCCGGGCGCACGTCCTTGACCGCACCGGAGGGCAAGCGGCTCTGCGACGCGTACGGCATTCCCGTGCCGAAGGAAGGTGTCGCGACGTCGGCTACCGAGGCCGCGGCGCTCGCTGCCGAGATGGGCTTCCCGGTCGTGTTGAAGATCGTCTCCCCGGACATCCTGCACAAGACCGAGGCTGGCGGCGTGCTTGTCGGCCTGCGCAACACGAAGGACGTCGCCGACGGGTACCGGCAGATCCTGGAGAATGCCAGGCGCTACAATTCCGCGGCGGCGATCGAAGGCGTTCAGGTGCAGCAGATGCTCACCGGCGGGCAGGAGGTCATCGTCGGCGCCGTCACCGATGGCAGCTTCGGCAAGCTGGTGGCCTTCGGCATGGGCGGCGTGCTGGTCGAGGTGCTGAAGGACATCACCTTCCGCCTGGCGCCGGCGACGCGGGAGGATGCGCTCTCCATGCTGGACGGGATCCAGGCGGCCGAGATGCTGCGCGGCGTCCGCGGCGGCAACCCGGTGGACCGCGAGGCCCTGGCCAAGGTGATCGTGCGCGTCTCCCAACTGGTCAGCGACTTCCCGGAGATCTCCGAGCTCGACCTCAACCCGGTCTTCGCAACGGAGCGCGGCGCGATTGCGGCGGACGTGCGTATCGTGGTCGACTTCGCCCCACAGGAAGCGCGTCACCGGCCGAGTCAGGACGAGATCGTGCGCGCGATGAACCGCATCATGCGCCCGGACGCGGTGGCGGTGATCGGCGCCTCCTCCGAGGACGGAAAAATCGGCAATTCCGTCATGAAGAACCTGATCAACGGCGGCTACCAGGGCAAGATCTACCCGATCCACCCCAAGGCCGACGAGATCATGGGGCTCAAGGCCTACAGATCCGTCAAGGACGTGCCGGAGGTGATCGACGTGGCGGTCTTCGCCATCCCGGCGAAGCTGGTCGCCCCGGCGCTGATCGAGTGCGGCGAGAAGCGGATCCCCGGCGCCGTCCTCATCCCCTCCGGCTTCGCCGAGACCGGCAATGTCGAGGGCCAGGAGGAGATCCAGGCCATCGGGCGGAAATACAACATCCGCCTCATGGGGCCGAACATCTACGGCTTCTACTACACCTGGAAGCAGCTCTGCGCCACCTTCTGCACGGCCTATGACGTGAAGGGTCACGCCGCGCTGTCCTCGCAATCCGGCGGCATCGGCATGGCCATTATCGGCTTCAGCCGCTCCGCGAAGATGGGCGTCTCCGCCATCGTCGGCCTCGGCAACAAGTCCGACCTGGACGAGGACGACCTGCTGACCTTCTTCGAGCAGGACGAGAACACCCACATCATCGCGCAGCATTGCGAGGACCTGAAGGACGGCCGCTCCTTCGCCGAGGTGGCGAAGCGCGTCACCAAGAAGAAGCCCGTCGTCGTCCTGAAGGCCGGGCGGACCTCGGCCGGCGCGAAGGCCGCCAGCTCGCATACCGGCGCGCTGGCGGGCAATGACAGGATCTATGAGGACGTGCTGCGGCAGTCCGGCGTGATCCGTGCCCGCAGCCTGCGCGACATGCTGGAGTTCGCCCGCGGCGTCCCGGTGCTGCCGACGCCGAAGGGGGAGAATGTCGTCATCATCACCGGCGCGGGCGGCTCCGGCGTGCTGCTCTCCGACGCCTGCGTGGACAACGACCTGAAGCTGATGGCGATGCCGGCGGATCTCGACGCCGCCTTCCGGAAGTTCATCCCGCCCTTCGGCGCCGCGGGCAACCCGGTGGACATCACCGGTGGCGAGCCGCCGAAGACCTACCAGAACACGATCCGGCTGGGGCTGGAGGATGAGCGCATCCACGCGCTGATCCTTGGCTACTGGCACACGATCATCACCCCGCCGATGGTCTTCGCGAAGCTGGTGGCGGAGGTGGTGGAGGAGATGAAGGCGAAGGGCATCCACAAGCCCATCGTCGCCTCCCTGGCCGGCGACGTGCAGGTGGAGGAGGCGTCCGAATACCTCTACGCCCACGGTGTTCCCGCCTACGCCTATTCGACCGAGATCCCGGTCGCCGTGCTGGGCGCCAAGTACAGATGGGCCCGCGGCGCCGGGCTTCTCGGCTGACGCGGCGCGGGGAGGATCACGACGTGAACATCCACGAATATCAGGCGAAGGAATTGCTGCGAGGCTTCGGGGTCGCTGTCCTCGAAGGACATGTGGCAAGCACGCCGGAGGAGGCCGAGGCCGCGGCGCACAAGCTCCCCGGTCCCGTCCATGTGGTGAAGGGCCAGATCCATGCCGGGGGGCGCGGTGCAGGCCGTATTCTCGGTGACCCGCTGGGGAAAGGTGGCGTTCGCCTGGCGCGCAGCCCGGAGGAGGTCCGCGCCGCGGCGGCTGCCATGCTCGGCAGGGTGCTGGTGACCAAGCAGACCGGCCCCGCCGGGCGCTG
>DASQVL010000582.1:0-5135 GCA_035640795.1 Crenalkalicoccus sp.
GGACGGCACCCTGCTCGCAGTCGGCTACGAGGACCGGCTGCGGGTGGACGTCCTGGCCGCCGCCGACCTGCGCACCATCCTGACGCCCGACCCGGCCGGGCTGGCCGGGGAGGGCCTGCCCGCCGTCATTTGGGCGGGCGATGGCCGTGGCGGGGTGCAGCTGCATGCCGCGGGCTATGCGCGGGACGCCGGCGGCCGCGGCTTCGTCATCCGCCGCTGGGCGGATTTCGGCCTCGGCCCGCCCACCGATCTCGCCGCGGCCCGCGACGCCATCAGCCAGTTGCTGCCGCTGCCGCATGGCGGGGTGGTCTACGCCACCGCCGATCCGGGCTGGGGGCGCGTCGCGCCGGGTGGCGCGCTGGCCCGGATGCCGCAGCCGGCGACCGCCGACTTCCGGGCGACCGGCGCGGCGCTCGCGATCTCCGCCGACGGGCTCAGGCTCCGCTTCGCCCTGGGCCCGGAGGCGAAGCCGCTGGTCTTCGACGCGGCCCGCGGCCGCCTGGATCCGGCCGGGCCGGCCGAGGGCTACCTCGCCGCCCGCACCGCGGCGCCGCGCCTTGCGGTCGCCGACTGGCGCAACTCCAACCGGCCGCGCCTCGGCAACCGGCCCCTGCCGCTCGCCGGCGACGAGTTCGCCCGCAGCCTCGCCATCCTGCCCGGCGACCGCGAATTCCTGCTCGGCACCGATACCCGCCTGCTGCGCTTCGACGCTTCCGGCCAGCTGATCGACCATATCGGCCTGCCCGGCACGGCCTGGGGCCTCGCCGTCGCGCCGAACGGGATCGTGGCGGCGGCGCTCGGCGATGGCACGCTGCGCTGGTACGCGCCCGCGGCGGATGGCCGGCTGGCCGAGCGCGCGGCGCTTTTCGTGCACGCCGATGCGCGGCGCTGGGCGCTGTGGACGCCGGAAGGCCTGTTCGACCACGCCCCGGAAGGCGGGCAGGAGCTGGTCGGCGTGCACCTGAACGGCGGCCGCGCCCAGACCCCGGAATGGGCCAGCTTCCAGCAGGCCTATCGCGCGCTCTACGCGCCGGCCGAGGTGCGCGCGCGCATCGCCGGCGACCCGGCGCCGGCGGCGGCGCGGATGGCCGCGCTCGGCGAGGTCCGGTCGCGCATCGGGCGGCTGCCCATGCTGCGTGCCGGCGGTGCCTGCCTCATGCTGGAAGGCGGCGGCTGCCGCCCGGTCGCGCCCGGCGCGACCGAGGTGATGCCGGAAGGCGTCTTCTCGCTCCGCCTCTCCCTCGCTGCCGAGGATCGCGGCCTCGGCCTCGGCCCGGTGGACGTGCTGGTCAATGACCGCATCGCCGCGCGCGCGACGCCGGCGGCGGCCGGGGAGACGGAGATCGAGGTGCCGCTCGACCCCGGGCTCAACCGCATCGCCACCCGGCTCTATGCGGAGGACCGTGCCCTGTTCGCCGAGGGCCCGACCTGGCTGCTGCGGCGGGAGGGCGACCGCGCGCCGCCGGAAGGCGCAGGCCGGCTGCTGGTCCTCGCCGTCGGCGTGGACCACTACGCCAACCCGGATTTCGACCTGCGCTTCGCGGTCGCCGATGCGCGGATCGTGGCCGAGACGCTGCGGCGGGAGGCGGCCGGCGTGTTCCGCGATGCGCAGGTGACGCTGCTGACCGACGCGCAAGCCACCCGCGCCGCCATCCTGCGCGCGCTGATCGCGATCGGCGACCAGGCGAAGCCCGAGGACACCTTCGTGCTCTACCTGGCTGGCCATGGCCTGCGGACCGAGCCCGACCGCCGCTTCCTCTTCCTGCCGACCGAGGCGCGCGACATCTCCTCCTGGTCCGCGTTGCGGGCCGTGGCGCTCGATGACGAGTCACTGGTGGCGGCATTGGCGCGCATCCGCGCCCGGGACGGCTTTCTCTTCGTGGACACCTGCCATGCCGGGCAGCTGACCGTGGACAGCCTGGCAGCGATCGGCAACGAGACCGGACGCTTCCTGCTCGCCGCCTCGACCAGCGTGCAGGAGGCGCTGGACAGTTACGACGACCGCAATGGCGTCTTCGCCTATGCGGTGCGGGAAGGGCTTTCGGGCAAGGCGGCGATGGATGGCGAGGGGCGGGTCTCGGCGCTCGCCCTCGGCGAGTTCGTGACGCGCCGCGTGCCCCAGCTCGCCGCCGAGAAACGGCACCGGCAGGATGCTGTGTTCCGCACCGCCCAGCACGAGCTGCGCAGCTTCCCGATCGCCATGCCGCCGCGGTAGCCACGCCACAGCTTTCCGGGAACGACATGGAGTCTGCGACTTCGGTGCGCTTCGCGCCGATTGCCGCTTCTCAACCCGAAATGGATGGGTTACCCGCAAAATCTACCTTAAAGAGACGATTCAGGAATGCCCCGTTCCTGGTGTGCAGCGGCGCTGGCCATGGTGCTGCCGGGCGGCATCGCGGCCGCGCAGGGTCTCCCCCCTCCGCTGCAAGCCCCGGCGCAGCGCAACCCGGTCGATCTGACGGCGCCGCAGGCCCCGCCCGCGCTGGCGCCCGCGGTGCAACCGCCGCCGATCACGCCGAGCACCGGGCCGGGCGCGGCGGCCGAACTGCGCATCGGCCGCGTCACCGTCTCCGGCAATGAGGCGCTGCCCTTGCCGGCCCTGGCCCCCGCCTTCGCCGGGCTTGCCGGCGCGACCGTCCCCCTTGCCCGCATCGAGGAGGCGCGGATCGACATCCTTCGCGCCTACCGCGAGGCCGGCTACCCCTTCGCCGCGGTCAATGCCGGCCTGACCCCGCGGCCGGAGGGCGGCGCCGACCTCGAATTCGCCGTGGTCGAAGGCTACGTCGCCGAGGTGAAGCTGGAGGGCGATATCGGCCCGGCCGGCACCCAGGCGCTGCGCTTCCTCAACCGGCTGATCGGGCAGCGGCCGGTCAGCGCCGCCGCCATCGAGCGTGCGCTGCTGCTCGTCTCCGACATTCCCGGCGTGACCGTGCGCGGCACGCTGCGGCCGCTGCCGACCGAGCCCGGTGCGCTGCAGCTCGTCGCCCAGCTCGAGCGCAGGTGGTACGGCGGCTACCTGAACCTCGACAACCGCGGCTACAAGCTGGTCGGGCCCTGGGAGGGGCTGCTCGTCGCCGGGCTCAACTCCTTCACCGAGTTCGGCGAGCGGACCGAGCTCTCGCTGTACGGCGCGCAGGACAGCACGCAGTGGTTCCTGCAGGGCTCGGAGGAGGCCTTCATCGGCGGCTCGGGCCTGCGCGTCCGGCTCTATGCCGGTGGCGGCGAGACGCGGCCCTCGGGCACGCTGAAGGCACTCGGCTATTTCGGGCAAAGCCAGGTCGCCGGCTTCGGGGTGACTTATCCGGTGATCCGCTCGCGGCCGCTCAACCTCTATCTCGTCGGCGGCTTCGACATCTTCGACAGCACCATCGCGACCGGCACCGACATCCGCAATCGGCCGATTGCCAGCCGCGACGCGATCCGGACGCTGCGCTTCGGGCCGGACTGGCAGTTCCTCGACAGCGGCCTCTGGTTCCTGCCGCCGGCGGTGACGATCGGCAGTTTCCGCCTGCACCAGGGCATCCGCGGTCTCGGCGCCACGGAAAACGGCGATCCGCTTTCGGGGCGCAGCGGTGCGGAGAATTTCGGCTTCACCAAGATCAGCGGCGAGATCCAGCGCACCCAGCCGCTGTTCAGCCCGGCGCCGGGCTGGCTGCTCAGCATCCAGGCGCTGTTCGCCGGGCAGTGGAGCGACGACATCCTGCCGCAGGCCGAGAAGTACTACCTCGGCGGCGCCCGCCTCGGTCGCGGCTACTATGCGGGCCAAGTCACCGGCGACCGGGCCTGGGGTGCGGCCTTCGAGCTGCAGCTCGACACCGGCTTCGACCTGCCCTTCGACATCGGCATCGGCGGCACGCGCTCCACTGCCGAGTTCTACCTCTTCCGCGACATCGCCCGCGCCTTCCAGAACCGGCCGCAGGACGCGAACGGAAGGCTGTCCTCCTGGGGCGGCGGCGTGCGCTGGGTGGTGAACGCCAACCTGCAGCTGGACCTCGAGGGCGTGCACCGGGTGGCGACGCGCCCGGACAACGTCTCCATAGACCAGTTGAAGGAGACGGCCGTGATTTTCCGCACATTGGTTCGGTTCTGAGTCTGCTAGGCCGGGCCTCGCGGCGCGGCGCGCCCGGCGCGAGAGCGGCCGGGCCGGAAGGGGGATGGTGATGGCCGGACGCGACGGGATGGGCCCGCTTCTGCTGCGGGCCTGGCTCCTCGGCACCACCGGGCTGCTGCCGGCGGCCGCGGCGCTCGCGCAGATGCCGGCGCCGAATGCACGGCCCGTGGGCGGGCAGGTGGTCGCCGGCCAAGCCGGCATCGGCCAGACCGCCGCGCAGACCACGATCAGCCAGCAGAGCCAGCGCGCCGCCATCGACTGGCAGCAATTCAACGTCGGCAGCCAGCACGGCGTCCAGATCAACCAGCCGAACAGCCAGGCCTGGGTGCTGAACCGCGTCGTCGGGCCCGATCCCTCCGTCATCGCCGGGCGCATCACCGCCAATGGCGGCGTCGCCATCGTCAACCAGTCCGGCGTGGTGTTCGCCGGCGGCGCGCAGGTGAATGTCGGCAGCCTGATCGCCTCGGCGGCCAACATCAGCAACCAGAACTTCATGGCCGGCCGCATGGTGTTCGACGGCCCGCCGAAGCCGGGCGCGCGCGTCGAGAACCACGGCACCATCACGGTGGGCGAGGCCGGCCTCGCCGCGCTGGTCGCGCCGGGCGTCGCCAATACCGGCGTGATCCAGGCAAAGCTCGGCAAGGTCGCGCTGGCGGGGGCGGAGACCTACACGCTCGACCTCGCGGGGGACGGGCTGCTCTCCATCGACGTGACCCAGGCGGTGCGCACCGCGCCGGGCGGCGGCGCGGCGCTGGTGACGAATAGCGGGGTGATCGAGGCGCCGGGCGGCGCCGTGCTGCTGACGGCGACGGCAGCCTCCGGCCTGGTCGAGGACCTGGTGCGCCACACCGGCCGGATCAGCGCGCCGACGGTGGGGGGCCGGACGGGCCAGGTGGCGCTGCGCGCCCAGGGCGGCGGCGTCCGCGTTGAGGGGAGCGTCGAGGCAACCGGCGGCACTGGCCAGCGCGGCGGCAGCATCGAGGCGCTGGCGACCGGCACGGTGACCGTCGCGCAGGGCGCCCGG
>DASQVL010000583.1:0-3293 GCA_035640795.1 Crenalkalicoccus sp.
GGCCCAGTCATTCTCGGCCAGCGCCCGCCAGCAGATGAAGACCAGCCGCCCGCCCGGCCGCAGCGCCGCGCGGATGTGGCGGAAGGCGCCCACCGGGCCGCGGAAGAACATCACGCCGAAGCGGGAGAAGCCGAGGTCGAAATGCGCCGGCGGCAGCGGATGCGCCGCCGCGTCGCCCAGCGCCGTGCGCACCTGCGGCAGGCCCGCCGCGCGCTCTGCCGCCCGCGCCAGCATGGGTGCGGAGACGTCGAGGCCGAGCACCTCGCCCGCCGACCCCACCCGATCGGCGAGCGCCAGCAGCGTGCCGCCGCAGCCGCAGCCGATGTCCAGCACCCGCTCCCCCGGCCGCGGCGCGGCCAGCGCCAGCGCCACCTCGGTCAGCGGGGCGAAGGTCGCGTCCATGCGCTCCTGCCCGGCGACCCAGCTCCGGCCCGCCGGGCCGTTCCAGTAAGCGGGATCGCCCGCATCGGGCGTAGCCGCCGGCCCACTCATGGCCCCACTCTCCGCTGTGCGCGCCGAGGGTGGGGCGGCCGCCAGTAGGCGGCAACCCCGCCGCGGGCCTGCTGATGCGCCTCCTCCACCTCCCGCTGCATGGCGGGCGGCAGCAGGGTGCGCAGCCGGTCGAGGTCGCGCTCCGCGCGCAGCGCGAGATAGACCGGCGCCCCGTGCTCCGAGGCGCCGAGCGGCACGGTGGCGAGGCCGATATCGCCATAGACCCGCAGCAGCTCCGGCCCGACGCGCCAGAACGCCACGTCGGCGCCGGCGCGCTCGGCCAGGTCGCGGAAGCGCCAGATGGCGGAGATGCGGTCGCGGGTCGCCCCCGCCGGGTCGCCGAGGGCGAGCCAGATGCCCTCCCGCCTCAGGAAGGCGAAGCCGGCCTGCCCCGCCTCCCCGAACACCGCGCCATCCGCCTGCACCGGCGCCAGGGCACCGAGGGCGGCGAGCCGCGCCCGCGTCTCCGGCGTCCAGGGCGCGACGCGAAGCCGCGCCGGGCGCAGCAGCCGCAGCATGCCGACCAGCAGCAGCACGCCGGTCAGCCCCACGGTGAAGCGGAGCGAATCGGGGGCCATGGGCGACAGCACCACCCCCCACCAGGAGGCGTCGGAGACGCGGCCGCCATAGGCGACCAGGGCCAGGGTCAGCCCGCACACCGCAACAGCGGCGAGCGGCGCCAGCGCCTCGCCCGAGAGCGGCTCCCGCACCAGCCTTGCGTCGCGGTAGAAGGCGCCGCGCATGGTGGCGAGCAGCAGGGCGAGCAGCAGGAAGGGGCCCCACAGCCACCAGGCCTCGCCGCGCAGCCGGGCGATCGCCGCCCCCGCCAGCAGCAGCGGCAACGCCACCCACCAGGCCATGGAGAGCCGCCGCAGCAGCCCATAGGCCATGACCAGCAGCAGGGAGCCGAGGATGGAGGCGGCGAAATGGGAGGCGACGGCCGCCGTCTCCCCCGCCCAGCGCGCCAGCGCCGTCTCCCGCACCGGCAGCGCGCCGAGGAAGATCAGCAGCGCGCCGGCGAGCGCCACGAGGGAGGCGATGGCCGGCACCTCCAGGCTCTCCGACCCCGCGCCGAAGGCGCCGAGCCGCCGCAGGACAGCGCGGCGCTGGGCGATCTCGAAGCCGGCGAACAGGATGCCGGCGATGAACAGCGGCACCACGTAGTAGTAGAGGCGGAAGACGAAGAGCGCGCCGATCACCTGCGGCGCCGGGATGTAGGGCTGCAGGCCGAGCAGCACCACGCCGTCGAACACGCCGATGCCGCCTGGCACATGCGCCAGGATCCCGGACGCATAGGCGGCGAGGTAGATGCCGACAAAGCGGAGGAAGGTGAGGTGCCCCGCCTCCGCCAACGGCGGCAGAAGGGCGTAGAAGATCGCCGCCGTCACCGCGACGTCCACCGTGGCGAGGCCGGTCTGCACCAGCGCCATGCGCAGGCCCGGCAGCTCGATCTCATGCCCGAAGATGCGCAGCCGGTGCACGAAGCGGCTGAGCACGATGTAGGCGATGTTGATGCCCCAGAGCGGGATCGCCAGGCATTGCAGCGCCCAGCGCGGCAGGTGCGCGCCGAGCCAGGGCACCACCTCCGGCTCGAACACCAGGACCAGGCCACCGAGCGCCATGCCGCCAAGGCCGAAGGTGAGGCTGGTGAAGCCCACCACCTTGGCGATCTCGACTGGCGAGAGGCCCCAGGCGGAGTAGAGCCGGTAGCGCACCGCAGCACCCGAGACTGCGGAGAAGCCCAGATTGTGCGCCAGCGAGTAGCCGCAGAAGGAGGCGAGGAAGGAGCGCGGCCACGAGACCTTGTGGCCGGCATAGATGGAGCCGAGCCGGTCATAGATCGCAAGCACGAGATAGGCGAGCACGGTGTAGCCGCCGGCGATCCAGAGCGCCCTTGGCGGGATCGCCGCCATGGCGCGGCGGATATCGGCGACCGAGAGGCCGCGGAACTCCCGCTGCACCACGTAGAGGGCGAGGACGAGCAGCAGCACGCCGAAGGCGGCCGGGCCATGCCGGCGCAGCCAGGCCCAGCGGAAGACCTTCGTCTCGGCCTCGGCGGACGCGGTCACGGGGGCGCCCTCAGGCATGGCGGCCCGGCCGGGCGGCGGGACGGGCGCGCGTCACTCCGCCGCGGCCTCGCGGGCCAGCGCCGATTCGATCAGGCCGATCGTGCCCGGGATGCCGTAGAGGGCGACGAAGCCGCCGAAGCGCGGGCCCTCCTGCTGGCCGAGCAGCACCTGGTAGAGGCAGCCGAACCAATCGCGCAGATTGCCGAATTCGTGCCGCTTGCCGATGTCATAGAGCAGGGTCTGGATTGTCTCGGCATCCACATCCGCGGGCAGGGCGCGGAGCGATTGCAGCAGGTCCTCGAGCGCCGCGCGCTCGAGCGGCGAGGGCGGGCGGTGGCGCCGCGCGGGCTCCACGAAGTCCCGCCAGTAGGCGATGGCGTGGTCCACGAGCCGCGCCAGCATCGGCATCGCCTCCGGCGAGGCACCGGGGACGTAGCGGCGGAGGAAGCCCCAGAGCACCGCCGGGTCCTCGGCCCCGGCGACGCTGGCGAGGTTGAGCAGCATGCCGAAGGAGACCGGGCTGCCCGCCGCATTGGGCAGGGCGCCGCCATGGATGTGCCAGGCGGGGTTGGCGGGGTCCGGCGCCTGCCGCAGCTTCTCGACATTGGAGAGATACTCGTCCGTCGCGCGCGGGATCACGTCGAAATGCAGCCGCTTCGCCCGCTGCGGCGCCTGGTACATGAACTGCGCGAGCGATTCCGCGGGCGCGTAGCGCAGCCATTCCTCGATGGT
>DASQVL010000584.1:0-2988 GCA_035640795.1 Crenalkalicoccus sp.
GCCAGCTGATCGGCAGGCTCGTCGCCGAGGCCAACCGCCGCCGCCGCGTCACCGCGCCGAGGCTGGCGCGGCGCATCGAGCGCCACCTCGCCTGGCTGCAGGCCGAGCTCACCGCCACCGACGCCGACATCGACGCCCGCCTCCGCCAGAGCCCGGCCTGGCAGGCGGCGGCCGACCTGCTCGCCTCGGTCCCCGGCGTCGGCCCGGTGCTCTGCCGCGTGCTGCTCGCCGAGAGGCCCGAACTCGGCACCCTCGACCGCCGCAAGATCGCCGCGCTGGCCGGGGTCGCCCCGATGAACCACGACAGCGGCCAGCACCGCGGCCGGCGCGCCATCCGCGGCGGCCGCGCCGGCGTGCGCAACGCGCTCGACATGGCCGCCCTCGTCACCTGCATGCGCAAGCTGCTGGTCATGCTCAACGCCATCCTGCGGAGCGGGCAGCCATGGCACGGCGCCGGGATCCGCCCGTCGCGCTGACGGCAGCAGACCCTGCTGCCGGGCGCGGCGGGTCAAGGCCGAAGCCGCCGAAGGCGGGGGCGCGCAGCGCCCGCCTTGAGCCGACGCGACCGGCAGAAGACCATCCACAGGCAGAGCGGCGATTGACACCAAAGACAGTCGCTTTTTCTGATCCTTTCTCGGCGGCGCTTGCCCGAGCCGATTGGAAGACTCCCGGCCGCGGCTCTCCTCACCGCCGCCCGGTCATCACCGCCACGAAGGGCTCGCCCGGCCGCGTCCGCATCTCGTCGAACACCAGCTCCTCCGGCAGCCGCGTCAGCCGCAAGGTCCCCTTCGCGTCATCCTCCTCGATGAAGGTGTCGAAGTGGGTGAAGTGCGAATCCGTCAGGTCCAGCAACGGCTCCCGCGATTCCGCCAGCGCCGCCTTGAACCCCTTCAGCCGGTGCTTCTGCACTAGGTAGGTGGACAGCCGCCGGAACAGCTTTGGCAGGATCACCGCATCCTCGGTGATGTCGGAGAGCTTCGTCGCATGGAAGGCCCGGTTCGTCGCGTCCTTCGCGAACAGGCCGAGCCGCTTCTCCCGCGCGGTCCGTGCCGCCGCCGCGAAGGCGGCGCGCAGGTCGCTGAACAGGCCGGTGTAGAAGGTCGGATAGGCCAGCCCGGTCGCCAGCGCGTGGTAATTGTAGCTGGCCTTGGCGCGCGCTGCCTTCAGCACCACCGCGGCGCCGTCCTGCTCCGCTGCCTCCCCTGCATGGACGAAGGCGATCGGCCGGCCGTACTTGTCGGTGGAGCGCACCAGGATGTGGCCCGGCACGCCGTCATCGGCCGACTCCACCTGCGTCTCGCCCTCGTTCCACTGCACATTCCCGATGCCGAGGAAGCGCAGCAGCTCGTCCCGCGCGGCGGTGCCGAAGGCGCGCGGCTGGTGCAGATTGCCCTTGGCGCCCGGCGGCCGGTAATGCGTCTCCAGCGCGTCGATCGCCTCGATGCGCAGCTGGGTGTGTAGCTTCGCGTTGAGCTCCGCCGGCGGGCCGGTCAGCCCGTCCAGCAGGGTCGGGTCGTCGGGCGCGAAGCGGATGGAATCCCCGTCCGGCGCATAGCCGGTGACGTGGTAGCTGCCCTTGATGAGCGTGAACGGCATGGCATGGCCCCCCGGGGCGCGGCATGGCGGCCGCGGCGCGCCGCCCCGTCCTGCACGGATGGGGCGACCGGCGGGGATGCTAGACGCGCAAAGGTGGTGCGGTGACTGGCAACTCCGTGACGCGGTGCGGCCCGGTGCGGCCGCGCTCGGGCGAGGCAACGGAACGGCCCGGGCGGGCGTTGCGCCCCGAACGCCAGGAGAAAGCGATGCCGTCCGACCCCGCACCGCCGCCCGGCTTTCCGGGCCCTGAAATCCCGCCGACGCCGCCGAGCCCCGGCCCGGCCCCCGCCCCGGCACCTTCCCCGCCTGGGCCGGAATTGCCGCCCACCGCCCCACCCGGCCCGCGGGAGATGCCGCCACCCCAGGCCTGATCTCCCGCTTCAGAAACGGAATGCTTTGTCAAGCCGGGAATAGCGCGGGCCGCACCAAGGCCGGCCGGCGGCGTTTCCGGTCCAGGCAGCCGGCAGCCCCTCCGGCAGCCCCCTGGCAAGGGAGATGCAGCAATGTCCGAGTCCGCGACCAGCGGCGCGCACCACAACCCCGGCAATTTCGCGAATGACCGCGAGAAGGCTGCCCGCGCCGGCCAGGCCGGCGGCGCCCGGCAGGGCGCGGCCAACAACCCCGGCAACTTCGCCCATGACCCGGCGCGGGCCCGCTCCGCCGGGCATCGCGGCGGGCTGAACCAGGGCCGCCGGAACAACCCCGGCAACTTCGCGAACAATCGGGAGAAGGCGGCGCGCGCCGGCCATCTCGGTGGCACCAGGCAGGGCCGCACCAACAATCCCGGCAATTTCGCGAACAACCGCGAACGGGCGCGGGAGGCCGGACATCTCGGCGGGCTGCGCCAGTCCCACGCCGCCACCGCGGCCAGCCCGGCGAGCGACGCGGCCGCCACCGTGCCGCAATCGCCGGAGCAGGACTGAAGCCGAGCGCACGAAGGTCCGACCCCGCGGCCTGCGGAGCAGGCCGAGGCCGCGAACCAAGCCACGGAGCGGCGCCGGCGTCTGAAGGCAGTTGAGATGTCAATCTCGACTGCGCCTGGTGTCCCGATACCGAAGTCCTTCGGACTTCGTTCTCGGTTCACTAGTCTTTGTTTTCAGTGGCCTGCTGGTCCGCTCCGCTCGCTGCTGAAGCAGCGAACTTCGCGGGCAGGACACTAGGATGACCGCCCGCCCCGGACGGTCGGCGGGCGACACAAGTGTCAGCCAGCGATGCTTGCCCATCGGAATGTCGAGCTTCGGCAGGAAGCCGAGCACGTCACGGTAGAAGCGCAGCGCTTTTTCCTGGTCGTCCACGAGCACGCTTGTCACCACGATCTTCATGGTCACCCTCCTCCGTACCCACAGTACCGAGAGTAATTGTGGCAGCCACCTCTCAGCCGCGGAACTGCGC
>DASQVL010000585.1:0-4495 GCA_035640795.1 Crenalkalicoccus sp.
GCACCGGCCACGGCGATCGCCGCGCGGTAGGCCGCAGGCCGCGACAACAGCTCGCCCGCCGCCTTCATCGCAGCCTTCTTCACGAAGGGCACCTCGTGCCGCCGTACCAGCTCCCGCCGCCAGGCGTAGATCTGCTCGTGGATGTTGATCTTCACCGGGCAGACATTCGTGCAGCTGCCGTTGAGCGTGGAGGCGAAGGGCAGGTTGCTGTACTTCCGCGCGTCGAAGGTCGGGTCGATGATGAGCCCGATGGGCCCGGAATAGGTGGCGCCGTAGCTGAGCCCGCCGCTGCGGCGGTAGACCGGGCAGGTGTTCATGCAGGCGCCGCAGCGGATGCATTTCAGCGACGTCCAGAACTCCTCCATGCCGAGCCGCGCGGAGCGGCCATTGTCGACCAGCACGACATGCATCTCTCCGCCCTCGCGCGGGCCGCGGAAATGCGAGGTGTACTGCGTGATCGGCGAGCCGAGGGCGCTGCGCGACAGCAGGCGGATGAACACCGCCAGGTCCTCGAGGCGGGGGATCACCTTCTCGATGCCGATCGAGGCGATGTGCAGCTTCGGCACATTGGCCGAGAGGTCGGCATTGCCCTCGTTCGTGCAGACGACGAAGGTGCCGGTCTCCGCGACGGCGAAGTTGGCGCCCGTCATGCCTGCATCCGCGGCAAGGATCAGCGGTCGGTTCGCTTCGCGCTGCGCCTCTGCCAGGTAGTGCACGTCGCTGTTCGCGGGATCGGTGCCGATCGTGCGTGCGAAGACCTCCGCGACGTCGGTCCGCAGCTTGTGCACCGCCGGGACCACGACGTGGCTCGGATCCTCGTTGTCGAGCTGCTGGATGCGCTCGCCGAGATCGGTCTCGATCACCTCGATTCCGGCCGCCGCCATGTAGGGCCGGAAGCCGCACTCCTCGGTGAGCATGGACTTGCTCTTGATGAGTGACCTGGCGCCGTGGTCCTTGAGGATGCCGTGGACGATGCGGTTGTGCTCGGCGGCGTCCTTGGCCCAGTGGACATGGACGCCGTTCGACCGTGCATTCGACTCGAACTGCTCCAGATACTCGTCGAGATGGGTGAGCGTGTGCTCCTTGATCGCCGAGGCGAGCGATCGCAGCTCCTCCCATTCGGGGATGCCGTGCATCTCGCGGTCGCGCTTCTGGCGCAGGTCCCACAGCCGCTCGTCGTGCATCTTCTCGTGCTGGGGGGCTGCGATGAAGCGTTCCGCGGCCTCCGCCTGGTCCACCGGCCGCCGACCGTGGATCCTGGCACCCCGCGGCTGCCGCTCGGGCGGCACGCGGAGCGGCTTCGAGCTCGCCTCGGCGTGGTCGAGGCGCTGGCCGCCCTGGCGGATGGCATCCGGATCCTCGGGGGCCAGCAATTCGGGGTGCAGCATGGCGTGCCCGTCGCCCGGCCGGGTCTGATCCGCGCTCATGCGGGCGCCCCGTTCAGGATCTGCGCGATGTGGATGAACTTGAGCGGAACGCCGATCCGCTCGGCGCAGCCCTGCTGGTGCATCAGGCAGGAGGTGTCGGCGGAGACGATGTATTCGGCGCCGGCGCGTGCGTGGTCGGCCACCTTGTCGTAGCCCATCTTGGCGGAGACCGCCTCCTCGAACACCGAGAAGGTGCCGCCGAATCCGCAGCACTCGTCCGGCCGCGCGGGCGTCACGAACTGGATGCCTTCGACCTTGGAGAGCAGATCCATCGGCTTGGAGAAGAAGGGCTCGTGCAGCTCGGAAGGTGCTGCGTGCCCCAGCCTTCGCAGCGTGCCGCAGCTGTTGTGCAGCCCGACCCGGTGCGGGAAGCTGGCCCAGGGGAAGGCCGCGGGCTTGACCACATCGTGCAGGAACTCGACGAGTTCGAAGGTGCGGCTGCGGACGGCCTTCACCTCCTCGGTCTGCTCGATGGCGTCGAGGTTGTCGCGCACGTGGTAGACGCAGCTGCCGGAGGGCGCGACGACGTAGTCGAAGCCGCTGAAGTTGCGCACGAACAGGGCCTCCGTCGCCGCGCAGTCGGCGTTGAAGCCGCTGTTCGCCATGGGCTGCCCGCAGCAGGTCTGGTCGCGCGGGTAGACGACCTCCAGGCCGAAGCGCTCGAGCAGCTCGAGCGTGGCGATGCCGACCTCCGGAAAGAAGGCGTCTATGTAGCAGGGGACGAAGAGCCCGATTCGCATGTTTCCTTCTCCGATAGGGCCGACGCGCTCTAGTAGAGCGTGTGCAGGATCGCGGGGCCGGTACGGTCCACCGCCGCGCAGGCGCGGTAGGCCATGTCGCCCTTGGCGTAGTCGGCGGTGTGCCCGCCGAAGCGGCGCTGGTAGATCGTCCCGGCTTCGGTGCGCCTGAACGGCACGCCGAAATGCTCAAGCTCGAGCACGGCGGGGATCGCCTCGCGGCACATGTACTCGATCGCGTCCTGGTCCCCGAGCCAGTCGGAGCCCCTGACCGTGTCGTACATGTGCCAGCGCCAGTCGTCCTTCTCCATGTTGCCGAGCGCCGCGCTGATGCCGCCCTGCGCGGCGACGGTGTGGCTGCGCGTCGCCAGCGCGATGCCGGTGAACCGGTGCAGGATGGACAGGACCGAGGTGATCTGGAAGCGGCACCAGGTCGGAAACATGAAGGGCGATAGCGGGCATCTCGTGGTCATCATCGCTCCCGTGCCTGCGGCGCTTCGCCATGTCCAAAGGCGACGTCGAAGATCCTGACGGTGAAGGCGAATTGCAGCCGCGGGAGGAAGCGGGCGGTGAGCTCCATGCCCGTCGGCCTCAGCGCCAGAGATTGGTCTTGGCGAGGTCGATGAGCTCGTCGGCCCGGCCGTTCATGATCGCCTTCACCATGTAGAGCGAGAAGCCCTTCGCCATCTCCACCGTGATCGTGGGCGGCATGGCGAGCTCGGTCCGGTTGACCACGGCATCCACCAGCACCGGGCCGTCATGGGCGAGGGCCGCGGCGATGCCCTCCTCGACCTCGGCCGGGTCCTCCAGCCGGATGCCGCGAATCCCGACCGCCTCGGCCATCGCGGCGAAGTTCGGATTCTTCAGCTCGGTGCCGTAGTCGAGGAAACCGGTCGACTTCTGCTCGAGCTCGATGAAGCCGAGCGCGCCGTTGTTGAAGACCACGACCTTCACCGGCAGCCCGAGCTGCACCAGGCTGAGCAGGTCGCCCATCAGCATGGTGAAGCCGCCATCGCCCGAGAGCGAGACCACCTGCCGGCCGGGACAGGCCGCCTGCGCGCCGACCGCCTGTGCCATGGCATTGGCCATGGAGCCGTGCCAGAAGGAGCCGAGCAGGCGGCGCCTGCCGTTCATGGCGAGGTAGCGCGCCGCCCACACCGTCGGCAGTCCGACATCGCAGGTGAAGACCGCATCCTCCGAGGCGTGGTCGCTGATGGCCTTGGCGACCTGCTGCGGATGGATCAGCCGCTTGCCCGGCGTGCCGCCCGCCAGCTCGTCGAGCTCCCGGCGCACCTTAGCGTAGTGCTGCTGCGCCTGGCCCAGGTGCGAATCGTCGGCCTTCTGCCGGAGCCGCGGCAGCAGCAGCTGCAGTGTCGCCCGGACGTCGCCGATGACGGCGAGATCCACCGCGGCGCGGCGCCCGATATTCTCCGCGCGGAGATCCACCTGCGCGATGCGCACGCCGCCGCCCCGCGGATAGAATTGCCGGTAGGGAAAGTCCGTCCCGAGCATGAGCAGGGCGTCACAGTCCAGCATCGCGTAGTAGCCGGAGGCGAAGCCGATCAGCCCGGTCATGCCGACGTCGTAGGGGTTCTTCCATTCGACATGCTCCTTGCCGCGCATGCTGTGCACGATCGGCGCCTTCAGGCGCTCGGCCAGCGCCAGCAGTTCGGCATGGGAGCCTTCGCAGCCGGCGCCGCACAGGATGGTCACCCGTTCGCCGCCGTTCAGCAGCGCCGCCAGGGCCTCGATCTCCGTGGAGGCTGGGCAGGTCACCGGTCGCGGCGGCAGCAGGCCCGCCGGCTTGGCGGGCGGTGCATCGGCAGCCGGCTGCAGGGCGACGTTGCCGGGAATGACGAGGACCGAGACGCCGCGCCGGCCCACCGCCTCGCGGATCGCCACCTCCAGCGTGCGCGGCATCTGGTTGGCCCCGGAAACGAGCTCGCAGTAGTGGCTGCACTCGCGGAACAGGTCCTGCGGGTGCGTCTCCTGGAAGTAGCCAGTGCCGATCTCGGCCGAGGGGATATGCGCGGCAATCGCCAGCACCGGCACGCGCGAGCGGTGGCAGTCGAACAGGCCGTTGATCAGGTGGAGGTTGCCCGGCCCGCAGCTTCCGGCGCAGACCGCCAGCGCGCCGGTCAGGTGCGCCTCGGCGCCGGCGGCGAAGGCGGCCACCTCCTCGTGCCGGAGATGCAGCCACTCGATCCGGCCCTGCCGGCGGATGGCGTCCGTCAGCCCGTTCAGGCTGTCACCGACGATGCCGTAGACCCGCTTGACGCCCGCAGCGGCGAGGGTTTCGACGAATTGGTCCGCGACGGTCTTCATCATCCT
>DASQVL010000586.1:0-5257 GCA_035640795.1 Crenalkalicoccus sp.
CGATCCCGCCGCGCCGCCGGCGGCGGAGAGGGCGCTCAGCGCACCGGCAGCGGCGGCGGAGCTGGCGCTCACCGCGCCGCCAGCGCCGACGAAGTCTGCTCTCGCCGTGCCGCCCGCGACGGCGGAGATGGCTGTCACCACGCCGCCAGGGGCGGCGTCCCTTGATCTCACCAAGCCGCCAGGGGCGGCATCGATCTTACCGTGCCGCCAGGGGCGGCATTGCTCTCACCGTGCCGCCAGGGGCGGTACGGGGCGCTGCTCCGGCCCCGTGTACCAGGAGAGCGGGCGGATCAGCCGGTTGTCGGCCGCCTGCTCGAACACATGCGCCGCCCAGCCGGTGATGCGGGAGGCGACGAAGATCGGGGTGAAGAGGGGGATGTCGAAGCCCATCAGGTAGTAGGCGGGCCCGGTCGGGAAATCGAGGTTTGGGTGGATGTTCTTCTGCCGCAGCATCTCATCGGCCAGGATGCGGCTGATCTCCATCCAGCGGGTGTCGCCCACCACCCCTGCCATGATCTCGGCGTATTTCCGCATCGTCGGCACCCGGCTGTCGCCGCTCTTGTAGACGCGGTGGCCGAAGCCCATCACCAGCGCGCGATGATCGAAGCGGCCGTGCAGCCATTCCTTGGCCCGCGCCGGCTCGCCGATCTCCTTCAGCATGTGCATCACCGCCTCGTTGGCGCCGCCATGCAGCGGGCCCTTCAGCGCGCCGATGGCGGCCGTGATGGCGGCGTGGATGTCCGCCCCGGTCGAGGTGACCAGGCGCGCCGTGTAGGTGGAGGCGTTGAAGGTGTGCTCGGCATAGAGGATGAGGGAGACGTCGAAGGCCTTCACCACCTCGGGCTCCGGCACCTTCCCGAAGACCAGGTTGAACAGGTTCTCGGCGAAGCCGTGCCGCGGGTCCGGCGCGATCGGCTCCTGCCCCTTCGCCACCCGATGCGCCGCCGCCAGCGCCGTCGGGATCTTGGCGAGCAGCCGCATCGCCTTCCGCCGCTGCGCGGGCTCGGAGACGTCGCCGGCCTCCGGGTCCTCCATCCCCATGAAGGAGACGGCGGTGCGCAGCGCGTCCATGGGGTGGGCGCTGGCCGGGAAGTTCCGGATCACATGGTGCAGGGAAGGGGAGAGGGCGCGCTCCGCCGCCTCCTCCGCCTTGAAGTCGGCGAGCTGGTCGCGGTTCGGCAGCTCCCCGTGCCAGAGCAGGTAGGCCACCTCCTCGAAGGAGCAGTTCTCGGCCAGGTCCTGCACCGCGTAGCCTCGGTAGGTCAGGCTGTTGGTCTCCGGCATCACCTTGGAGACGGCGGAGACATCGGCGTAGATGCCCATCAGCCCCTTGTGGATCTCGGGCTGCGTGCTGTCGGTCATGTGCTGGTTCCTCTCCTCGTCCCGGCGCCGTCCGATT
This sequence comes from Crenalkalicoccus sp., assembly GCA_035640795.1. GTDB lineage: Bacteria > Pseudomonadota > Alphaproteobacteria > Acetobacterales > Acetobacteraceae > DASQVL01. Next base: position 1,400 of record DASQVL010000586.1, read on the forward strand.
ATAGACGTCCGGCCCCGCTTCCTCGTTCCGCGTTCTGGGCGGGGGGAGCGCCCGCGCCCCGCCGCCCCGCTTTCCGGACCCATCCCGCCTGCGGCGGGGAGGCATCCGGCAGTCCCGGATCGCGCGATCCGCGCGCCCTCGCTCTACCCGCCCCCCGGCGCACGCAGCGCCGGCGCACATGGCCCCGGCGCACATGCCCCGGCGCATGTCCTGGGCGACCGCGGGCTGCAGGCGACTGCCGGCTAGAAGATGCCCGGCCGCCCTTCCAGAAGCGTCCCCGGTGGCAGCGCCAGGTTCAGCACATGGAGTTCCCCGGCCGGGATGCGCGCCAGGTCCTGCACATCGGCGAGGAACCGGTTGGCCTCCCGCGTGCTGATGATGCCCTCCGTCAGGGTGCGGAACTTGCGGATGTAGTCCTCCCGCCCGAAGGGCCGGGCGCCGAGCGGGTGGGCGTTGGCCACCGCCATCTCGTCCTCGATCCGCGTGCCGTCCTTCAGGAACACCTCCACCCGCGCACCGAAGGCGAGCTCGTTCGGATCGCGGGAATGGTAGCGCCGGGTCCATTCCGGGTCCTCCCGGGTCTCGATCCGGTGCCAGAGGCGCACCGTGTCCGGCCGGGCGGCCCGCTTCGGCGCGTAGCTGTCCAGGTGGTGCCAGCGCCCGTCCTGCAGGGCGACCGCGAAGATGTACATGATGGAGTGGTCGAGGGTCTCCCGGCTCGCCTTCGGGTCCATCTTCTGCGGGTCGTTGGCGCCGGTGCCGATCACGTAATGCGTGTGGTGGGAGGTGTGGATCACCACCCGCTCGATTGCGTCCGTGTCCGGGATCCGCTCCCGCAGCCGGAAGGCGAGGTCGATGAGCGCCTGGCTCTGGTACTCGGCCGAGTGCTCCTTGGTGTAGCTGTCGAGGATGGCGCGCTTGGCCTCCCCCGGCTCGGGCAGCGGCACGTTGTAATAGGCGGGGCCGTACACCGCCTCCCGCCCCTCCCGGTCGCCTGTCGTGCGGCCGGAGAGCACCCAGGCGATGACGCTGTCCTCGCCCTCATAGATCGGGCTCGGCGCGCCCTCGCCGCGCATGGCGCGGTCCACCGCCTCGATCGCCAGCTTGCCGGCATGCGCCGGGGCATAGGCCTTCCAGGAGGAGATTTCGCCCTTCCGGCTCTGGCGGAAGCTGACGGAGACGTGCAGCGCCTGCTGCACCGCCTGGAAGATCGTCTCCTGCTTCAGGCCGAGCAGGGTGCCGATGCCCGCCGCCGCCGAGGGGCAGAGATGGGCGATGTGGTCCACCTTGTGCTCATGCAGGCAGATGGCGCGGACCAGGTCGATCTGGATCTCGTAGCCCGTGGCGATGCCGCGGATCAGCTCCCGCCCCGACCGGCCGAGATGCTGGGCGACGGCCAGGATGGGCGGGATGTTGTCGCCGGGGTGGGAGTAGTCGGCGGCGAGGAAGGTGTCGTGCATGTCGAGCTCGCGCACCGCCGTGCCGTTCGCCCAGGCCGCCCATTCGGGGGAGACGCGCGTCCCCTTCACGCCGAAGACGAGCGCGCCTTCGCGACCCTCCCGGGCGCGGTAGGGGTGGCCGAGCGCCATGGCGCGCGCCGCGACCACGGGGCCGCGGTTGATGGCGGCGATCGCCACCGCCGCGTTGTCGATGATGCGGTTGATCACCATCGCCGCCACCTCCCGCGGCACCGGCACGCGGTCGGCGGCGACGCCGGCGATCTTCCAGGCGAGCTGCTCCTCGCGCGGCAGCAGGGCCTTGGAGGGGTGGACCTTGACGGCGTGGAGCTGCATGGCGACCGGCGTTCTCCTTTGTGTCGCGCCGCAGGGCGCGCGAGGTTTGCTGCGCCGCAAGGCGCGCCAAGGTTTTAGCCGCCCGCGCCCATCCGTCCATTCCGGGCCGGTGCCGGTCCGGCGCCGTTCGGGAAGCGGGCGCCGAGTTCGGCCGCGGCCGCCGCCTCCGGCAGCAGGCGCACGCCGCCGATCCAGAGCTCGGCAACGCGTCCTCCGGCGTCGCGCACCAGCCGCGCGGGCTCGCCATGGTTGGCATAGCCGGCGGCCTCCGCGACGCGGCCGCGATCCGGGCTCAGCACCTCGATTTCGGCGGCGTCCAGCAGCGGGTTCGCGAAGCCGGGGCCCGCCACCAGCACGCGGTCGCCCATCGGCAGCAGGTCGAGCGCGCCCCAGAGCGACCACCAGCGCCCAGTCCAGTCGGCAAGCTCCGGTGCGGGCGCGCCGCGCTTCGCCTGCGCCGAGAGCAGGTGCAGCAGGCCGTCCACCCAGGGCTGGGCGGGCCCGTCCTGCGCATTCACCAGCACGGAGACCGCGAGGCCTTCCGCCGGCACCACCGCAGTGCGGGACATGGTGCCCTGTAGCGCGCCGGAATGGCCGAACCACTCCCAGCCGGCATGGGTGCCGCTGGCGATGCCGAGGCCGTAATGCTGCTCGAAGGCCTGTTGCGGGATGCGCCAGTGGCGGCGCGTCATCTCCCGCCGGCTGGCGGGCGAGAGCGGGCTGTCCGCGGCTTCCGGGGCGAGGCGGGAGAAGAACCGGACGAGGTCGGCCGCGGTGCCGACGGCGCCCGCCGCCGCGGCGACCGCGTTGGTCGGCATGTCGGCCGGGATGACGCGGCGCTCGCCGAGCAGGATCCACCCGGTATGGCCGCGCGCGAAGGGTGTGCCGGCGGGCAGCGGCATGTCGGGCTCGGTCTCGGCCAGGCCGAAGGGCGCGATCACCGCGCGGCGGATCCAGTCGCGCCAGGGCATGCCGGTCAGCGCCTCGATCAGCAGACCGAGCAGAGCGTAGCCATGATTCGAGTATTTGAAGCGCGTGGCGCCCGGGATCACCGGCGGCGCGGCCAGGTCGGCGCGGATCTCCGCCGCGTCGCGAAAGGGGCGCGCGCCGCTGAACTGGCCGCTGTCCCCGCCGTCGCGCGTGAGGCCGGCGCTGTGCGAGAGCAGCTGGCCGATGGTCGCCGCCGCGATCTCCGGGTGCAGGCCGGGGAGGTGGCGGCCGATCGCGTCATCCAGGCCGAGCCGCCCTTCCTCCCGCAGCTTCAGGATGCCGGCGGCGGTCAGGCTCTTGGTATGGGAGGCGAGGCGGAAGCGGTGGCGCGGCGTCATCGCCTCCCCGGTCGCCAGGTCCGCGAGGCCGAAGGCCCGGTCCAGCACCACCTCCCCGCGGTGCGCGACGGCGATGACGCAGCCCACCTGCTGCGTCGCGCGCATCTGGAATTCGATCCAGGGCGGGACCGCCTTCAGCGCCCAGTCGAGCCACGCCGCCATTCGCTTTCCCCCCATCCGCTTTCCCCCGGGTGTCCTGCCCGCTCCGTTCGCTGCTTCAGCAGCGAACGGAGCGGACCGGCAGGCCACTGAAAACAAAGGTGTCCTGCCCGCGAAGTCCGCTGCTTCGGCAGCGGACGGAGCGGACCAGCAGCGCATCGCGCCGCGACCCTCCCATGCGCGGCGCGGCGGCGGTAGCCTCGGCGGGCATCCCGCGCTGGAGCCGCCGCATGGACACCGCCCCCTACGACCTCGTCATCCGCGGCGAGCTGGTCCTGCCGGAGGGCAGCATCCCCGATGGCCATGTCGCGGTGCGGGTCGGGCGCATCGCCGCGATCGGGCAGGGCATGCCGCCGCCGGCGCGGGAGGTCGCCGATCATCGCGGCAGGCTGGTGCTGCCGGGGCTGGTGGACGGGCACATGCACACCTCCTCCGCGCTCGGCTGGGCGGGGATCGAGGGCGCCTCCCGCACCGCCGCGGCCGGCGGGGTCACCACCTGCGTGGACATGCCCTATGACGTGCCGCGGCCGGTGACGGATGCGGCGATCCTCGCCGAGAAGATCGCCGTGGTGAACGCG
>DASQVL010000587.1:0-6043 GCA_035640795.1 Crenalkalicoccus sp.
AATACAGCCAGATCGCCTGGCTGATGACCTCGACCGGGAACCGGTAACCGGCAAAGGGCGACTTGGCGGCCGGAGAGCTCATTCCGGGCGTCTGCCGGATACGGCTCCGACCGCCAACCCTCGCTCAACTTGACGGTGCCGCCAGTACTGTCTGTTCACCAGCATCCCTGCACCAGCGCCCCGATTCGCGGGTCGCACCGCCGCCCCTGCGGCATCGGTGTGCCGCCATCCGGTGCCTTGCGCACCACCGCACGGGCGTGCGCAGAATGCCGCTGACGCGACTGCCGCGTGCCACGCCTCCCGCCTTCGCCGCCGTCATGGGGGAGGACGCCGGCCCGCCGCGCATCATGGTGGAGGAGAGGGACGATGGCGTCCGGCGGATCGGAATGGCACTACATCGAGCTGACCGAGATCGCGCGCCGCATCCACGCGCGCGAGGTCTCGCCGGTGGAGGCGACCCGGGCGCAGCTCGACCGCATCGACGCGCTCGACGGGCGGCTGAAGAGCTACGCCCACCTCATGGCCGACCAGGCCCTGGCCCAGGCGCGCGCGGCGGAGGCGGCGATCGCCCGCGGCGACGTCCGCGGCCCCCTGCACGGCGTGCCCATCGCGGTCAAGGACCTCTGCTGGACGCGTGACGCGCCGACCGCGGCCGGCATGCCCATCCACAAGCGGTTCCGCCCCACCGAGGACGCGACGGTCGTGCGCAAGCTCGACGCCGCCGGCGCCGTCATTCTCGGCAAGCTGCAGCTCACCGAAGGCGCCTACGCGGACCACCACCCGGACGTGCCGCCGCCGGTGAACCCCTGGGATCCGGGCACCTGGTCCGGCGCCTCCTCCTCCGGCTCAGGCGTCGCGACCGCGGCCGGGCTCTGCTACGGCTCGCTGGGCTCGGACACCGGCGGCTCGATCCGCTTCCCGAGCGCGGCGAACGGCGTGACGGGCCTCAAGCCGAGCTGGGGCAGGGTCAGCCGCTACGGCGTGTTCGAGCTGGCGGCGACGCTCGACCACATCGGGCCGATGGCGCGGAGCGCGGCCGACTGTGGGGTGGTGCTCGGCGCGATCGCCGGCGCCGACCCGAAGGACCCAACGGCGAGCCTGGAGCCCGTGCCGAACTACCTCGCGGGGATGGGGCGCGGACTGAAGGGCCTGCGCGTCGGCGTCGACCGGGACTTCAACGCCGGCGCGGATTCCGAGATGCGGCGCGCGACGGAGGAGGCGGTCCGCGTCGTCGCCTCGCTCGGCGGCGAGATCCGCGCGGTGGAATTCCCCGCGGTCGAGCAGATTGTGCAGGACTGGTTCCCACTCTGCGCCGTCGAGACCGCAGTGGCGCACGAGGCGACCTGGCCGGCGCGGAAGCCGGAGTACGGCCCGGCCCTCTCGGGCCTGATCGAGCAGGGGCACGGCCTCTCCGGCCTCGACTACCAGAAAATAGCGCTGCGCCGGCACGACTTCGCCGGGCGCGTGCGTGCCCTGTTCGAGGGCATCGACCTGCTCGTGGTGCCGGCACAGGCCTTCGCCTCCCCGACCGTGGCGACGATGGCGACGCTCGGGCAGGACCCGTCGCTGATCGCCACGCTGTTGCGGTTCACCTGCCCATTCGACATGACCGGCAGCCCGACCATCACGCTCCCTTGCGGCTTCACGGAGCGTGGCACGCCGATTGCGTTCCAGCTCGTGTCCCGCCATTTCGAGGAGGAGTTGCTCGTGCGCGCCGGCCATGCCTACCAGCAGGCGACGGACTGGCACCGCCGCCACCCGGCGCTGTGACGGGAGCCGCGACATGACCGGCAGCAGCGACTGGATCTCCGCCTCCATCATGGCCGCGCGCGGCGTGGCGCACGGCACGATGGGCAAGCGCCACAGCCTGACCGAGCAGGAGCAGGGCCGGTACCATTTCGTCTATGGACCCTACGCCAGGCCGGTGCTGGAAATCGACCCGGGCGACGTCGTAGCGGTGGAGACGCTCGACGCCTTCGGCGGCGCCATCACCTCCGAGGCCGACAAGCCGAGCGAGAAGCTGAACTTCCCCTACCTCAACCCGCAGAATGGGCCGATTGCGGTGCGCGGGGCGGAGAAGGGCGACTGCCTCGCCGTGCATATCCTCTCCGTCGAGACGCGCGGGGTGCAGCCCGCCGGCACCACCTGCCTGGTCCCCGAATTTGGCGGGCTGGTCGGCACCGGCGCGACCGCGCTGCTGAACGCGCCGCTGCCCGAGCGCGTGCGGAAGATGCGCATCGACGCCGAGGGCGTGCACTGGAGCGATCGCATCATCCTGCCCTACGAGCCCTTCATCGGCACCATCGGCGTCGCGCCGGAGATCGAGGCGATCTCCTCGCTCCAGCCCGACTACCACGGCGGCAACATGGACCTGCCCGACGTCGCGCCGGGCGCCGTCGTCTACTTGCCGGTCCACGCGCCCGGCGGCCTGCTCTACGTCGGCGACGCGCACGCGACGCAGGGCGACGGCGAGCTTTCGGGCGTTGCGGTCGAGCAGCACGCAACCGTCACGCTGCACGTCGACCTGATCAAGGGCTGGCGCTTCGCCTGGCCGCGGCTCGAGACCGCGGCGTTCCTCATGACCATCGGCAGCGCGCGCCCGATGGAGGACGCGGCGCGCATCGCCTACCGCGAGCTCGTGCGCTGGATGGCGGCCGACTACGGCTTCGAGGAGCTCGACGCCTACATGTTCCTGAGCCAGGCGGGGCGCGTCCGGCTCGGCAATATGGTGGACCCGAAGTACACGCTCGGCGCGTCGGTCCTGAAGAAGTACCTCGCGGCGCACTGAGGAAAGAAGGAGGGGGAGAGGGCATGGCCATCAAACGCAGGAGCGCGCTGACGCTGGCGGGCGGACTCGCCGTCGCCGCCGTGTTGCGCCACAGGCTGGCGAGCGCGCAGGCGAAGACGCCGGTGAAGATCGGGCTGCTCGAGGACGTCTCGGGCGACCTCGCCGTCTACGGCAAGCCGAAGCTCAACGGCTCCATCCTGGCGATGGAGGAGATCAACAAGGCCGGCGGCATCATGGGCCGCCCCGTCGAGCTGGTGCATCTCGACCCGCAGGGCGACAACGCGCGCTACCAGGAGTTCGCGCGCCGCCTGCTACAGCGCGACCGGGTGGAGGTGCTGATCGGCGGCATCACTTCCGCCTCGCGCGAGGCGGTCCGGCCGATTGCCAAGCGCGCCGGCATCTTCTACTTCTACACCAACCAGTACGAGGGCGGCGTCTGCGACGCCAACATGGTCTCGACCGGGGCGGTGCCCGAGCAGCAATTCTCCACCCTCATCCCCTTCATGGCCGAGAAGTTCGGAAAGCGCGTCTACACCATCGCCGCGGACTACAATTTCGGCCAGCTCTCCGCCGAGTGGACCCGCACCCTGATGAAGGAGCAGGGCGGGCAGGTGATCGGGGAGGAGTTCATCCCCCTCGGCGTCTCGCAGTTCGCGCAGACCATCCAGAACATCCAGCGCGCCAAGCCGGACTGGCTGATGTGCCTGAACGTCGGCGCAGCGCAGGACAGCTTCTTCGAGCAGGCGGCCGCGGCGCGGCTGGACGTGCCGATGGGCAGCTCCATCAAGATCATGCTGGGCTTCGAGCACAAGCGCTTCGCGCCCCCGGCGCTGAACGGCATGCACGCGGTCGCCAATTGGTTCGAGGAGATCGACACGCCGGAGGCGAACGACTTCAAGCGCCGCTGGCGCGCCCGCTGGCCGGACGAGACCTACATCAACGACATGGGCTACAACGCCTACGTCACGCTCCACCTCCTCAAGGTGATGGCGGAGAAGGCGAATTCCTTCAAGGCCGCCGACCTGCACAAGGTGGCGGCGGGCGGCGACGTCGCCGTGGACGCGCCGGAGGGGCGGATCACCCTCGACCCGCAGAGCCAGCACATGTCCCACCGGATGCGCATGATCTCGGTAGACAAGGAGCACAAGGTCACTGTCCTGAAGGATTTCGGCGACATCAAGCCCTACTGGCTCGGGCAGGTCGGCTGCGACCTGACGAAGAAGGACGACAACGAGCAGTACTCGCCGTCCAACCTGCCGCGGCGCTGACGCGGCACGGGCGGGCCCGTCCCGGGCCCGTCCGCAACGCAGGAACGGGGCGCGCATGTTCGCCGAGGCCTTCTCAATCGCCTGGCAGTTCGCCGACGTCTTTGCCTTCCTGGTGCTCTCCGCCGCCGGGCTCGCCATCGTCTTCGGGATGATGGGCATCATCAACATGGCCCATGGTGAGTTCATCATGTGCGGCGCCTACGTCACGGCCGCGACCGTGCAGGCGGGCGTGCCGCTGCCGCTCGCCATGGCGCTCGGCACGGTCGCCGCGGCGGTCGCGGGCGTGGTCGTGGAGCGCCTGGTGGTGCGGCACCTATACCGCCGCCCGCTCGATTCCCTGCTTGCGACCTGGGGACTCTCCCTGATCGTAACGCAGGGCATGCTGATCCTCGTCGGCTCCTCCTTCCCCGGCATCGGCACGCCGCCCGGCAGCTTCCAGGTGGGCGAGTACAGCTTCGCCGCCTACCGCCTGGTGCTGTTCGGCGGCGCGGTCGCGGTGCTGGCCTTCGTCTGGCTGCTCTTCATGCGGACGCGCTTCGGCATCCTCGCGCGCGCCACCATGCAGAACCCTGGGATGGCCCGGGCGCTGGGAACGCGGACGGACCGGATCTACGCGCTCAGCTTCGGCCTCGGCGCCGGGCTCGCGGGCTTCTGCGGCGCGCTCTACGCGCCCACGATGACGCTGATCCCGACCATGGGCGTGACCTTCATCGTGGAAAGCTTCGTCACCGTCGTCGTCGGCGGGGCCAACGTGCTGCTCGGCACCGCGCCGGCGGGGCTGATGCTGGCGGCGGTGCGCACGACGCTCAACGCGGGCTACGGCCAGATCGTCGGGCAGATCGGCATGCTGCTCGCCGTCATCCTGATCATCCGCGTGTTGCCGGAGGGGATCTCCGGCTGGCTCGCCCGGCGGGGGACCTGAGCGCGGATGCTGACGCTGCTGAACGGCCCGCAGACGCTCGGCCGGGGACCCGGCTTCTGGGGCGCCTTTCTGGTGGTGCTCGTCGTTGCCGCCGTCTTCCCCCTGTTCGGCGACGAGTTCGCGGTCGGCAACACCGCCTACTTCCTGCTCTGGGTGTTCATGGCGCTCGGCCTCTGCCTGATGTGGGGCTACTGCGGCATGCTCTCCTTCGGGCAGACCTTCTTCTTCGGTCTCGGCGGCTACGGCTACGGCGTGCTGGCCATCAACCTCGGCGGGCAGGCCGGCACCACCTTCCTCGCGCTCGCGCTCGCGGTTGGCCTCGCGGCCGCGGCCGCGGCGGTGCTCGGCTACTTCATGATCTGGGGACGGATCGGCGGCGTCTTCTTCGGCATCGTCACGCTGTCGGTGACGCTCGCCCTCGCCTTCTTCCTCGGCCAGACGGCGGGGCCGCAGTGGCGCATCGGCGGCGCGCGCCTCAACGGGTTCAACGGCATGCAGGGGATGGATCCGCTGAACGTCCCCTGGTTCGGCGGCGACACGCTCTACTTCGAAGGGCCGGCGCTCTACTGGCTGGCGCTGGGTCTGCTGGTCGTCGTCTATCTCGCCCTCCGCATGCTGGTGAACAGCCGCTTCGGCAACGTGCTGGTGGCGATCCGGGAGGATCCGCTGCGCGCGGAGCTGCTGGGCTACGACGTCCGCCGCTACCAGCTCGCCGCCTTCGTGATCGGCAGCGCGCTCGCGGGGCTCTCGGGGGCGCTCTACACCTCCTGGGGGCAGTTCATCGCCCCCTCCATCATCGGCGTGCCCTTCGCGGCCATGCCGATCGTCTGGGTCGCCTTCTCGGGCCGCAGCGATCTGACGGCGACGTTGGTCGGCACGCTGGTCTTCCTCGCCGCCTACCAGACCATCACGGTCTACAGCCAGCAGGCTGCGCTGGTGCTGACAGGCGCGCTGCTGCTCGCGGTGGTGCTGGTCGCGCCCCAGGGCTTCGTCATCGGCCTCGCGCGCGGGATCGGCCGCGGCGTGGCCGGGCTGCGCCGCGCGCCGCCCGCCGCCGCGCCCGCC
>DASQVL010000588.1:0-7282 GCA_035640795.1 Crenalkalicoccus sp.
CCCGGTCATCCCAGGATACAGCCGGCGGGTTGTCTCTCCCAACTCCGCCGGTGGCGCCGACCAGGAGCATGCCCGCTAACAATCGAGCGGAGAACTCGCATCGGCCGACGCGGCGCCGGGAGCGGCAGATGCAGCGGTTCAAGTCACCCGAGAATGCATCCATGCTCCGGGCTTCTCATATTGTCGGTATTACGGTTGCGTTTTGGGACGCGGGGCCGCCGCAACTTGTCCGCCGTGCCGCCCGATCCATAAGCTGCCGAACAGCGCAAGCGCCGCGCAGCCGGCCATCACCAGCACCGGCGCCGCAGCCGAGCCCGTGGCGGAGATGGCAATAGTGGCCAGCAGCGGCGCGGTACCGCTGAAGGCGGTGAAGCTGACATTGTAGGCCAATGCGACGCCGCTGTACCGCACGCGGGTGGGAAACAGGTCGGCCAGCACCGCACCGAACACCCCGCTTGCGAACGATGCCCCCGCGGCCGCCAGCACGAGCAGCACGATCAGCGGTACACCGCGCTCGACGGCCGCCATATACCAGGGCCCGCACCCAATCAGCAGCAGCCCGGCACCAGCCGCGTACAGGCCTCGGCGCGGCACATGATCGCCGAGCCAGCCGACCGCCAGCACCCCGAACGAGGCCGCGGCGATCCCGATGTTCAGCGCGACCGCAACGCGCCCGGCGTCGGAGTGCAGCACGCGGACCAGGTATCCCGGCATGTGAGCGAACAGCAACCCGGTGTTAGCTGCCGTCGCCGCGGCGACGGCGATGCCCACCAGCACCGGCCAGGGATGCGTCGTGATGACCTCGCGCAGCGGCAGCCGGGCGACGCGGCGCTGCATCTGCGTGAACGCCGGCGTCTCTTCCAGCGCCCGGCGCAGCCGGAACCCCAGCAGCCCCAGCAGCCCGCCGACCAGGAAGCCGATGCGCCATCCCCATCCGGGCAGCGCCGCCGGCGGCAACAGCTCTTGCGCGCCGAGGTTCACGAGCGTCGCGAGCAAAACGCCTGCGCCGAGGCAAGCGAACACCACGCCGCAGACCAGGCTCGCGCGCTGCGGCACGGTTTCGACCGCGTACGTGATCGCGCCGGGAATTTCGCCGCCCAGGCAAAACCCCTGCACCAACCGTAGGGCGAGCAGCAGCATCGGCGCGGCAACGCCGCATCGTGCGTAGGTCGGTAAGAGCGCCATTGCCAGCGTAACGACGGAGACGACCAGCATCGAGCCAGTGAACACGATGCGCCTTCCCACGCGGTCACCGAAATGGCCCAGGACGATGCCGCCGACCGGCCGCGCGAAATGACCGATGGCAAAACCCGCGTAGGCGAGCATTTGCGAGACCACGGCGTTGGCCGTTGGGAAGAATGCCGCGCCGATTGCCGAGGCGAACACGCCGAACACCACGAAGTCGTAGAATTCCAGCGCGCCACCGAGGCTGGCGAGCAGGATCATGCGCCACGGTACTCGACCGGATGGCTGCATCGAATCAGCCGCGGCGCGGCGAACCTCACTCGCGAGCGCTGCGCCGTCGGGTATTGCCAAGTGCTGGTGCATCAAGTTTTGCCTCCAAAATGCAAAACCAAAGGTCCAAAACCGGTCACTTTCGCACCACAGCGTTCGCTTGAGTCCAAGTCGGCTCGCAAACAATTCGGGAATCATCAATGCAGGGAGATGCCATAATCGGGGTAAACGGGCTACCATTGTAACGATCGCCCGTCCACGAACGGGTGATCCCGATCGAGCGGCTTGGCAGAGAGCGTCCGGGCACCCCCCTCGTGCCCGCGCCGAGGCGACCACCGGCAGGTTCAAACAGGTGATCGGTGACGGGCTGCGCTCCCGCACGCACCAGCGTCGGACGACCGAGGTGGACGTCGCCATCCATGCCCTGAACCGCATGCTGGAGCTGGGAGGCCCGATCTCCCGTCCGCATCGCCTGATCCCAGGCGGGTTGGGCTTACTGCGCCCGTCCAATCGATCCCTGCAACACGGCCGCGTGCAGGGCTCACTCGAGCATTTTCGCCTGCCGTTGCAGCACCGCCAGGAAGGCCGGCGCGGCAGGCACCAATGTCTGTCCGGCGCGGGTGACGACTCCCATGTGCCGCCGCATGACCGGCCGCTCCAGGCGGCGCCAGACGAGGCCGAGCCGCCCCAGTAGCGGCAGCGTCAACCGAGGCAGGGCAGTGATGCCGAGGCCCGCCGCGACCAGGTGCCCTGTCGTCCCCAAGAAGGCGCAGCCATACAGCGGTGGGATGGCAAGACCAGCCTGCAGGAACGCCGCATCAGTCATCTGCCGCACGCTGCTCTCGGGCGCCATCGCCACGAACGGCCTCTGCGCGAACACTGACCATGGCAGCGCCCCCTCCCCGGCCAACTCGTCATCGGGGCGGCAGACCAGGCCGAATTCGTCCGACATCAGCGGCCGGTAGTTCAGTGTCGCCCGCGGGCTCGGCTTGATTGTCAAGCCGATATCGGCCCGCCCCTCGGCCACGGCGTCCAGCACTGAGCCGGACAGGCCGTCCCTGATCGCCAACTCGACGTCGGGATGGTCCTCGCGGTAGCGCGCGATCGCTGGTGGCAGAAGCACCGCGGCGATCGAGGGCAAGGCGGCCACCGCAACCCGGCCGCGCCGTCCCGCGACGAAGCGCGCCAGTTCGCCCAAGGAGTTGTCGAACTCGGCGACCAGCCTTTCCGCGATGGGCAGCAGCTCCTGGCCGGTCGGCGTGAGCGCGACGCTGCGGGTAGTGCGGTCGAACAGGCGCTGGCCGATCACCTCCTCCAGTTGCTGGACCGTCCGGCTGAGAGCTGGCTGCGACACGCCCTGCAGCCGCGCTGCCTCGCTGAAGCTGCCGCTGCGGGCGAGGTGCAGGAAGGCGGCGAGCTGCTGGGGCGAGGGACTTATGCGCATAGGTTATGGATATATACGTTGAAACCGAGCTCCGTCATAAACGATTGCTCGCCTCAGTGAGCTGACTGCCCCGAGGCACCGAACGGCTCCGGGAGGAAACATGCTGGCCGCCCTGGGCTTCGTCACGATCGCCCTTTTCCTGTTCGCCATCATGACCAAGCGCCTGTCGGTGCTGGTGGCGCTGATCCTCATCCCCGCCGTCGCTGGCGTTCTCGCCGGTGCCGGCTCGGGTCTCGGGCAGATGATGCTGCGGGGCGTCGGCCAGGTCGCGCCGGTCGGCGTCATGATCATCTTCGCCGTGCTGTATTTCGGCCTCATGCTCGACGTCGGCCTGTTCGATCCCCTGATCGGGCGGCTGTTGCGGGCGGTGAAGGGCGATCCGCTGAAGCTGGCGCTGGCTACCGCCATCCTCACCATGGCGGTCTCGCTCGACGGCGACGGGGCCACGACCTTCCTGATCACGGTCTCGGCGATGCTGCCGCTCTATCAACGCCTCGGCATGAACCGTTTGGTGCTGTCCGGCATCGTCTGCCTCGGCGCGGGGGTGATGAACATCCTGCCCTGGGGCGGGCCAACCGTCCGCGCCATGGCGGCGCTGAAGGCGGATGCCTCGGTGATCTTCAATCCCGTGGTGCCGGCCATGGTCGTCGGCATCCTCTGGGTGCTCGGCGTCGCCTGGTTCCTCGGCCGGCGGGAGCGGGCCCGCATCGGCGTGGCCTCGCTCCCCGGCGCGTCGGTGGGCCCCCGCCCCGCCTCGCTCTCAGCGGCCGCCGTGCCCGGCACCACCGCTGCCAGCAGCGACGATGACGAAGCCGACGGCGCGCTGCATGCCCATGCGGACGAGCGGAAGATCGCGCTCGAGCGGCCCTGGCTCTTCTGGTTCAACGCGGTGCTGACGATGGGGCTGGTCATCGCCCTGCTGATGGCGCTGCTGCCGCTGCCGATCCTCTTCGTGCTGGCCTTCGCCGTCGCCCTGCCAGTGAATTACCCGAACTGGGAGCAGCAGCAGAAGCATCTCGTGACGCACGCGGGCAGCGTCGTCACGGTCTCGACCATGATCTTCGCCGCCGGCATCTTCACCGGCGTGCTGACCGGCACGAAGATGATCGAGGCAATGGCCGCTGCCGCCGTCTCGGTGATCCCGGCGAGCCTCGCCGGCTATCTGCCGCTTATCGTCGCGGTGACCAGCATGCCGCTCAGCCTCGCCTTCACTCCGGACGCCTACTACTTCGGCGTGCTGCCGGTGCTGGCGCAGGCTGCGGGCAGCTTCGGCATCGATCCCGTCCTGGTTGGCCGTGGCGCCATCCTCGGCCAGATGACGACAGGCTTCCCGCTCAGCCCGCTCACCGCCTCGACCTTCATCCTAATCGGCCTGAGCGGGGTCAATCTGGGCGACCACCAGCGCTTCATCTTCCCCTGGGCCTTCGGGACCACGCTGGTGATGACCGCGGTTGCCTTTGCGACCGGCGTGCTGTCGGGCTGAGGGCGTGGGTCGCGGCGAAGGAGGACTCCAATGAGGACCATCAGGATCGGCGCTGGCGCCGGCTTCTCGGGCGATCGCATCGAGCCCGCGGTCGAGGTGGCCGAGAAGGGTGAGGTGCATTACCTCGTCTTCGAGTGCCTCGCCGAGCGCACCATCGCGCTGGCTCAGCAGGCGCGGATGCGGGACCCGACGCAGGGCTACGACCCGCTGCTCGCTGAGCGGATGCGGGCCGTCCTTGGAACCTGTCGAGCCAAAGGCATCAAGATCATCACCAACATGGGTGCGGCCAACCCAGTCGCAGCTGCCGAGCGGACGGCGGCAGTCGCGCGCGAGTTGGGATTGAGCGGGCTGAAGGTGGCCGCCGTGACCGGGGATGACGTGCTCGATGCCGTCCGGGCCGGCGACTATAGGCTGGATAAGACTGGCGAGACCGTCGCCTCGCTCGGCAACCGACTGGTTTCGGCCAATGCCTATCTCGGCGCCGGTCCCATCGTTGAGGCGCTGGCAGGCGGTGCCGATGTGGTCATCACGGGCCGCGCCGCCGACCCGGCGATGTTCCTTGCGCCCCAGATCCACGAGTTCGGCTGGTCCACGGCGGACTGGACGCGCCTTGGCCGGGGCACGGTGGTCGGGCACCTGCTGGAATGCGCCGGGCAGATCACCGGCGGCTACTTTGCGGATCCAGGCTACAAGGACGTGCCCGACATGGCCCGGCTCGGTTTCCCGATCGCCGAGGTGGCGGAGGACGGCTCGGCGGTCATCACCAAGGTCCCGAGCTCGGGCGGCCGGGTTACCGCGGCGACCTGCAAGGAGCAGTTGCTCTACGAGGTGCACGACCCCGCCCACTATCTCCAGCCGGATGTCATTGCCGACTTCTCCGGCGTGGCGGTGACCGAGGACGGTCCCGACCGGGTGCGCATCGCAGGCGGCGACGGGCGGTCCCGGACGGGCACGCTGAAGGTCTCGGTGGGCTACGTCGATAGCTACATCGGCGAGGGCCAGATCTCCTACGCCGGCCCGGGCGCTGTCGCACGCGGGCGGCTGGCGCTGGAGATCGTTGCCGAGCGCCTGCGCCTGACCGGTGTGCAGGCGAGCGAACTCCGCTTCGACCTCATCGGCGCGGATTCCATCCTCGGGCCGAAACTCTCTGCCGGCGCGCCCGAGCCACGCGAGGTGCGGGTTCGGGTGGTCGGGCGGACCGACAGCCTCGCCGAGGCGACGCGCATCGGGAATGAGGTGGAGTCGCTCTACCTCAATGGCCCGGCGAGCGGCGGCGGGGTGACGAAGTCGGCACGCGAGATCGTCGGCATCCGCTCGACCCTGCTGCCCGAGCACCTGGTGACCGCCGCCATCCATGTCGTGGAGAGCTGAGATGCCGCAGTCCCTGCGCGCCATCGCCCATTCCCGCACCGGCGACAAGGGCGACACCTCGAACATCTCGGTCATCGCCTATGACCCGAAGGACTATCCGCGCCTTGAGCGGCACGTCACCGCGGAGCGGGTGAAGGCGCATTTCGCCGACCTGGTTCGCGGCGAGGTGCAGCGTTACGTGCTGCCGGGCCTCGGGGCGCTGAACTTCGTCATGCACGGGGCGCTGGGCGGCGGCGTCACACGCTCGCTGGCGCTCGATGCGCATGGCAAATGCCTCAGCTCTGCGATCCTGGACCTGGAGATCCCGGATGACGGCGGACCGAACGGTTGAAGGATGATGGCAAGCATGGCGAGATCCCTGGTACCTGCGCTGCGGGACTGCCGCGAGATTGGGGGTCAGGCTGCGGCGGCCACTTGCGGAAGCGGGTCATTGGCGGCGTCGAAGCGCTGCCCGAGGCTGGTGCCGAGCGTGCCGTTGTAGACAGCGCAACGAACCTGCAGCAGCCGGTCGGCGCCGCGCCGTGACCAACGCATCTGCTGCGATTTGTTCATCCGGCGGTTCACCAGGAAGTCGGTACGTCCGAGCGCGTCGAGACCGCGGCGGATGAGTGCCGCGGGATCCGTGTCGGTCCGGGCGACTGCGCCGAAGACCTGCCGTCCTCCGCTCGCCGTCTCGACATTGCCGGTCCGGACCTCCAGGTGCCGCTCGCCGTCCTCGCAACTCCCGATGAAGGTCGAATCCAGGGTCACCACGATCGCCTCGGCATCAGTCGGCGGCGGCTTCGTCGCCGCCTGCGTCGGTAGCGCCTCGGCGGTCTTGAAGGTGTGGCGGCGCAGGGTCTCGGGATCGGCGCCGGCGTCCATCGGAAACACCTGCGCCAGCACCTCGGCGGCCATGCGATAGATCATCAGCGCGGAGAGCTGCGCCCG
Organism: Crenalkalicoccus sp.; assembly: GCA_035640795.1. GTDB lineage: Bacteria > Pseudomonadota > Alphaproteobacteria > Acetobacterales > Acetobacteraceae > DASQVL01. The sequence continues at coordinate 6,684 of DASQVL010000588.1, forward strand.
CAGCCGATCCAGCTCCGGGGTCGAGCGGACGTGCGACGGCCATCCCACGCCGGCCTCGATGCTGCCGGCCCTCGGCCAGGGTCAGGCCCAAACTGGCCAGATCGGCGAGGTCGTCGGGCCTGGCGATCCGCATGACGTCGGTGCTGTGTTCTTCCTCAGCTCCGACGCTCACCAGCTTCAAGATCCAGGCCACATTGCCTCTGCTTCACCGGGAAAACGGGCCCGAAAATACCCGTTTCGGCCTCGCACCCCAATCTCGCGGCAGTCCCGATGCGTAGCCTCAGCGTCGGCCAAGTGTGCCGAAGGTCCGGCCGCCCCAGGTGATGCCGAGCACCGTGATGCGATCGCCGCGCAGGCGATAGCCGACGGTGAAGGTCAGACGGCGGGTCGGCCCAGGTACCACGATCTCGAGCACGCCGGGCACGGCCTCCTCCTCGAGCTGCCGCAGACCAAGGGCTCACAGGCCGCCGCGGTGCGAATCCCCCTGCCCTACGGCACCACCGAGCTCTGCCCGGTGCGCGCCATCGCGCGCTGGCGGGCCGCCGCCGGCCTCGAAGCCGGGCCGCTGTTCCGGCGGATCTGGGCGCCGCGCCCCGCCG
>DASQVL010000589.1:0-20237 GCA_035640795.1 Crenalkalicoccus sp.
GCGGCTGTCGCGGCGGGGCCCAGGGTGAAGCGGGCGACCGGGCGCGGCGCTTCGCCCCGCCAAAGTTCGCAGCTTGCCCCGGGGCGCAGGCGTCCCTCCGGGTCGCGGCAGGCGAAGAGCAGCCGGGGCGTCCCGCCGGCCTCGAGGACGAGGGCGGCGGTGGGCGGCGGCAGCGCCTCGCCGCCGATCAGCAGCGTCGCGACGCCGGCCGGTGGCGGGGCGGCGCAGGGCACCTCGAGCAGCACCACGCCATCCGGATCGAGTCGGGCGAGGCGCGTCTCCACCTCGGCCGCCGCTCCGGGCTGGGGCGCCCCGCCCGGCACCTGGCCGGGTGGGCGGCGCTCCTCGAGAAGCTCCACCATGCGATGGCGGCCGGATCCGCCGCGATCAGACGATCTTCACGTACTGGTCGAGATGGCCGAGCAGGTCGGCCTTGGAGATGCCGATCAGCTTGATGGTGTCCTGTCCGAGGGTGATGACGGAGGAGGACGCGTCGCCCGAGATGTGCGGGACGAGGTCGGTCGCGCTGGTGATGGAGAGGCCGTTGATGTTGGACTGGATGGCCAGCAGGTCGCCGCTGTGGAAGTCCATCACCACGTCCTTGCCGAAGCCGGACTCGAAGACGAACTCGTTGTGCCCGTCGCCGCCGGACAGGGTGTCGTTGCCGCCGCCGCCGATCAGAGTGTCGTTGCCGCCGTCGCCGGTCACCTGGTCCTGGCCGTCGCCGGCCAGGATCAGGTCGGCGCCGCCGCCGCCATGCACCTGGTCGTTGCCGTCGCCGGCCAGGAGGGTGTCGTTGCCGGCGCCGCCGAAGATCTGATCCTGGCCGTCATCCGTGACGACGACGTCGTTGCCGAGACCGGCATGGACGGTGTCGTTGCCCTGGAAGGTGAGGATCAGGTTGTCGAAGCTGCCCGGGATGTCGTGGTTGGCGTGAACGTCGTCGTTGCCGTCAGTGCCGACGTAGATGCCGCCCGGCAAGGTTGCGAAATCGTCCATGTTCGGAGCTCTCCCCTTCGGTTGGGTAGTGGGGTCCTCGGTGGATACCCTAACCTACGGTTGTGCTGCAGTGCAATGAAAAACGTTGACGTGGCAACAAGTCGCCGCCTCTCCACCGTGCCGCCATGCGCGACCTGACCTGCTTGAAGATCCGCGCCTGTGGGGCCGGAGCCTGGTTGCCGAGCAGCGCGTAGCCCATAGCGCCGCTATGCGCTCCGCAACGCCGTCTTCGGCGCCGAGGATGAGCACGCAGCGGCCGGAGAGGCGAGGCGTTTGCGGCGGAGCACGGCCGGCGCCGAACGGGGCGGACCGCCCGGTCACCAGATCGTCTTCTCCTGGTCGACGACGCCGTCGAGCCGCGCCGCCAGGTGCGGGTGGCCCGCCGCGCGGGCGTGGTAGGCCGCACTCCGGCCTTGGGCGTCCCGCCGTGCGGCGTCCGCGCCGCATTGCAGGAGAAGCTCGACGACCGCCTCGTGTCCGCCCGCGGCCGCCGCCATGAGCGGCGTCACCCCGTCTGGCGCGTCGGCGAGGCCGTCCGCTGCCGGGTCGCCGCAAGGGGGAAGCAGCGCGCGCAGACGGTTGCAGTCGCCGGCCCGCGCGGCGCGGAGCACTTCAAGCGCTCTCGTCCGATCGCACTCCATCTGCGCCGTCCTCCCACGGCGGCGAAAGGCGCGGCGGCAGCGGGGCAGGCTTGCCGCACGCCTGGCTCCGCGCGGCCACTGCCCGAGCGCCTGCCCTATGCGCGACGGGCTGCCGCCCCACCCTCCTGCACGCGGAGGATCTCGACGCCGGGCGGGCGGAGCAGGATCTCGCTGAACGCCCGCATCCACTCGCCCGTATCCTCGCCCGGACCGGCGCGGTGGCGAATCCGCTCAAGGTCGTCGAGGCTGGTCAGCTCGACCTCGAACTGCAGCGCCGGGCCACTGTCTCCACGCGTGAGCGGCACGAGCAGGCGTGCGTTCAGGCCTTCCTGCTGCGCGGCTTCCATCTCGCGCCGGATGAAGTCGATGGCGCGCTCGCGGTTGACGGGCAGCAGGTCGTAGGAGAAGCGGGCGAGATACATGGGTGTCTCCAGAGCTCCGTGTGCATGGGAACGCCTCACCGGCGCCGGCCGTCCGACCAAGCCTCCGGCCGGGCGAGGCGCATGCTCCGCTCGGCTTTCCGGCGTGCGGGTGGTTCCCGGCTCTAGAGCAGAAAGAGCTATGCTGCGGCAGGGTTCCGGGCAGGAACGACGCCTGCGCTGCAGGGGTCCGGTCAGCCCCAGACGGATCTCGCCAAGGGCTTCCGCCTGTTCAAGCACGGCGGCGCCGTCCCGGCTCGGCTCCAGGTCGGCGAGCAGCAATCGACCAGCAGCAAGGTGCTGGCCAGCGCGACCTGGCGCCGCAGCGCCGCTGCGGGCTCGCGGTGGGCGTCAAAGTCGTTGCCGCCTCAGTCCCGTGACGCTGCGGCCCCGCGCGCCGCATCGACCAACCGGATCGATTTCAGCGTTTCGGATCGTAAAGTGAACGGGATGGGGGCCGGGCGTCCAGCCCATCACGGCTCCCTGTTCCCGGGTTCCGCGGGCTTCGTTCCGGCGTAGACATAGGCGCGCTCCTCCATCTTCCGCGCCGCCGCTCGCACCTCCGCCATTTCGTCCGGCCCGAGCCGAACGAGCTTGACGAGCTCCAACACCTCCTTCGTCGGGTCGTTGCCGCCCCAGTCGACGCGGACGAAGCCTACGCCTTCGGCGTAATACTTGAACTGGGAGCCGCCGATCGCTTCCGCATCCCACTCCTCGATCAGCAATACGTTCTCGAAGCGGCCGGCGGGAACGGTCGTGCGCTCGCCCACCCTCCGGACGCGCCCGCGATCTGTCCAGTTGAAGGGGGGCGGCGCGAAGCCTTCCGAGTAGCTCGGCGTCCCCTCTCGCGGGTCCGCGGGCATCATGATGCCGGCCTTGGCACCCTCGAGATGCCCGACCATCCAGGCCTTGCCGCCGACGAACTCCGCCTCGTCGTAGGTCTCGCGGATCTGCCCCAGATGCCAGACAGCGCCGTCGTCGTCCTGGGCGAAGAAGGTGAGCTCCTGTTCCTCGAGCTGGCCGTTGCTGAAGTCCATGTCGTGGACCAGGACGACGGGGATCCCGTTGATGACCTTGACGAGGTCGGTGACCGTGTAGACGACGCGGTGCGGCACCCGCTTGCGGTCCTCGATCGTGTGGCCTTCGAGGATCAACTGCTTCCCTGGTGTGAGCGCCATCCATCGGTTGTCGATGGCGGTCGGCCGGCTGAACTTCTTCGGATCGATCTCCAGAAGGCCGGTGGCCTGGTCGTGCGCGATGCCCATCTCGCCCGCCGCCGCCGCGGGCTTGGCGCCCGAGGCAAGGAGCGCGGATGCGCCCAGCCATGCCAGCATACCCGTCTCGCGCCGCCGGAAATCTGTGCTCATCGCAATGCCTCCCTGTGTGAGCTTTCCAACCGGAGTTCGTCGGCCCGAACTGCTGGCCGCGACGAATATCGAGGCAGTTCCAGAACCAGGGATTCGCGCAGCTGCCGCGACTGCGCCGGTGCCGAGCGTCTCCGTGCCGATTGTCCGACCGTCGGAACAGCGCGTCGGTGGGTGCGCATCGCCGTGGTCCTCAGAAGGTGAGCAGCAGCGAGGTGAAGAAGCCAATCCCCATCCCGCCGGTCCCGCCGTCGCGTTTGGCGTAGTCCCAATCGAAGGAGAGCTCCGTTACCAGCCTGAGGTTGGGGAAGACCCACTCACCGGCCGTCAGGGCCAGGCGCGACTGCGGCAGGAAGCCAACGCGCGTGGGCGTACCGGTCGCGACGTCGGTCACCCCGGCCAGGTCCTTGGTGCCCGAATAGGCGATCGACACGTAACTCCCCTGCTCACCCACCTGCTCGACCCAGGGGTTCCAGTCGAACTGGTAGGCGAGCGCGACCTGCCAGGCCGCGGGCTTGATGCGGGCGCGCCGGCCCGAGCCGTCGACGAAGTTGGCGCTGCCGATCGCGGTATTGTACTCGCCAACCAGGGAGAAGGGGCCGAAGGACGCCTTCAGGGCGGCCGCCATCCCGGGGACGGTACCGATGATCGGGAGGAATGACCTGTAGGCGATACGCAGGAAGTTGCTGTCGAAGACGGAGTTGATGTAGTCGACGTGGAAGTCGAAGGACCACGGGCACACCCAGCTTGCACGCAGCTCCTCGTAGGGCTGCCCGCAACTCCCCCTCTTGAAGTACCCGAGGCTCGCGTTGATGTTCTGCGTCACCGCCCGATTGGGCGCGATCTCGCGGTTGCCGTGGAAGAAATTGATCCTGCCGTAGATGGGCGGCGCGGTCGGCAGCGGCCGGACGGCCACCAGCGGCTGCACCGGCACGAGGGGCTGGCCGTAGCCCAGGAGTTGCACCGCCGACTTCACCAGGGGACTGACCACGAGGGGCCGCACCGGCGGGATCACCACCGGCGGCGGCAGGGGGCCGAGCTCCGGCGTCGGGAAGGCGAAGCCGAAGCCAAGGAAGTCCTCGCGCGTCTCGAACGCTTCGGTCGTCAGCGGGCCCGCGAGCGACAGCGTGTCGAGCCGGGCGATGCCCGTCGAGGTGCCGAAGCTCAGGACGTCGCGCCCCCCGCGGAAGTACAGCGGGAACAGCTGCGGGTCGCCGACGGTGATGGTCGCCCGGTCCAGGTTGAAGCGGTCGACGGCCTGGGGAAAGCCCTCGACCGTCGGGAAGAGCACGTTCGTCCCCCGGTCGTAGGACGTGATCAGGCTGCCGTACACCCAGTCGTTCATCTTGATGTCGAAGTCGAGTTCCGCCGTGTTCAGCTGGACCGACTGGTGCCAGGGGCCCGTGAAGTCCCTGAAGCGTCCGAACCGCACCTCGAGGGCGCCGCCCAGCGCCACATACTGGTTGATGTTGGAGCCGAGGGTCGACAACGCGTCGCGGATGATGGAGCGCGTCGCGTTCTCCTGCGCCGCCTTCGCCACCTCCAGCTCGCGCACGCGCCCTTCCAGCTCCTCCGGGCTGGTTCTGGGCCGCGGCCGGCTCTCCGCCGGTGCGGTGCCAGGCTGGCTCGGTGTGACCTCCGCCTGCTCCGGCGCCCGGGCCGGCACGGCGGCAGTGCGCGGCGCCGACGTCGGCTGTCGCGCCGCGCGCTGCGGGCCGGCCTGGCGCCTCCGCTGTTCCGACGCCTCCGTCTCAAGCGCGTTGAGGCGCCGTGCGAGCTCCCGGTTCTGCGCCTGGAGGTCCTGCAGCGCGCGGCGCAGCTCCGCGACCTCCGCGTCACTGGCGGCCAAGGCCGGAGACGGCATCGGCGCCCATAGCGCACCGACCAGGGCAAGGGCAGGAAGGCGCACACGCGTGGCGGCACGGGGAGCCGTCGTCCCGGAGCCCGGCCGCGACTCGTCATGCCAGCGCCCGCTCAATGCCGGAAGGCCTCTGCCGGTTCGAGGCGGGCGGCGCGCCAGGCCGGGTAGAGGCCCGACAGCAGCCCGATTGCGCCGCCGACAATCGGCGCGAGGATTGGCGCGACGGGGTCCAGCACGGGACTCCAGACCTGGTAGGCGGACACGCCGACCACGATCAGCACGCCGATGCTGGCGCCGATGATGCCGCCGACGCAGCCCATGGCTGCGCTCTCGAAGAGAAATTGCGCGGCGATGTGCCGCCGCGTCGCTCCGATCGCCCGGCGCAGGCCGATCTCCGCGACCCGCTCCATGACGGATACCAGCGTGATGTTGGCGATGCCGAGCGCGCCCACGATCAGGGACAGCCCGCCGAGCAGCAGGAACATGACGTCGAGGTCCGTCTGGACCTCGTCGCGCACGCGCCTCGGCTCGCGCGGGACCTGGACGCGCAGCGCCCGCGGGTCGTCGGGCCGCAGCGCTGCGCGCGCCTGCTCGGCGATGAGATACGCCGCCCCGACCCGCGTCTCGACGATGACGGTGGTGGGCCCGGCCAGGCGGTAGTACTTCCGGGCCGTGCCTTCCGGGATGATCAGGGAGCCGAGCAGCTCCGGCTTGCGGCCCACGTCGCGCAGGATCCCGATCACCAGGTAGAGCTCGTCTCCGATGTAGACCGCCGGCAGCCTTTCGAGCCCGGCGATGCCGAGCCTGAGGGCCGCGTCCGCGCCGAGCACGGCCACGCGGTCCGCGCGCTCCGAATGGCCGGCGTCGAGCAGCCGCCCCGTCGCGAGCTGGGCGCGGACGGCCCGGAACATGCCCGGCGACGCGGCGCGGAGCGCCAGCTTGAAGGCGCTCTGGTTGGCAGGGTCCTGCACCGGCGAGGCGCTGACCAGCGCGTCGCCCGCGTCCACCTCGCTCATCAGGCCCGCGGCGGCGACGCCGTTGAGGCGGGCGAGGCGTGAAGGCGCGTCCCATGGGATGGCGGCGGGATCGACGATGCCGCCCGCCCCGGGGCGGGCGGTGATGAAGAGCTCCGTGGCCGCAAGCTGGTCGAACTGGCTGATGATCCGATTGCCGGCGGTCCGCGTCAGGCCCATCGTCGCGACGAGCGCCGACATCCCGATGACGATGCCCAGGATGGTCAGGGCCATCCGGATCGGCCGCGCGAACATGCCGGCAAGCGATTCGCTCAGCAGATCGCGGATCGAGATCCCCGACCTCGACACGAGGGGCCCCACCGGCGTCACGGGCTGGGGGGGAGCGACCGCCACCCGCTGGCGACCGTGCCTGGGCAGCGCGGTCAGCATGCCGTCGACGATGTGCACGCGACGCGCCGCGCGACTGGCGACGTCCTCGTCATGCGTGACGACCGCCAGGGTCAGGCCGTCGCCGTTCAGCTGCTCGAAAAGGTCGAGCACCGATGCCGTGTTCTTCGAGTCCAGGTTGCCTGTCGGCTCATCGCAGAGCAGCAGGCTGGGCGAGCCCATGATCGCGCGCGCGATGGCGACCCGCTGGCGCTCACCGCCCGAGAGCTGCATCGGCACGAAGTCCGCCCGGTGCGAGAGGCCGACCCGCTCGATCGCCGCGAGGGCCCGCTCCCGCCGGCCACGCTGAGCGCCCTTGCGGTAGACCTCCGCGAGCATGACGTTCTCGAGGACGGTCCTGTAGGGCAGCAGATGGAAGGACTGGAACACGAAGCCGATGCGCCGGCTCCGCAGGCCGGCGCGCTCATCCTCGCTCAGCCGGTTGGTGTCGATGCCTTCGAACAGGTAGGTGCCGCTGGTCGGCCGGTCGAGGCAGCCGATGACGTTGAGCAGCGTGGACTTGCCCGACCCCGAAGGACCGGTGATCGCCAGCCAGTCCCCGCGCTCCAGGCTCAGGTCGATGTCGGTCAGCGCGTGCACGGCAAGGTCGGTGCCGTACTGCTTCCCCAGCTTGACCAGCTCAAGGACCGTGCGCGGGTGCGCGGACGCCAGTCCCACCTCCGCTTGGGCCAGGGCGAGGTCCGCGGCGTCCATGTCAGGCGCCGCTCTCCGGGTTCTTGTACCCGACCACGACGAGCTGGCCGGGCTCGAGCCTGCCGTCCACCGGGGTGACCTCGACATAGCCGCCGGCCGAGAGCCCGGGCGTCACGGTCACGTACTCCAGCGTGCCGTTGCTCTCGACCTGGACCCGCGAGCTGCCGTCGGCGGCAAGCGACAGCGCGCTCACCGGCACCGCGAGGACCGTGCCGCTCGTGGACTCGATCGGGATGGTGACGCGGACGGAGAACCCCTCCAACCGCGCGGGGGTCGGGTCGACGCGGATCTCGAGATGGAAGTGGAAGCCGTCCACGCCGCGCGTCCCCGGCGTGCTGGCGACCGCCTGGACGGTGCCGGAGGCCCTGATGCCGAGCGCCCGCTCGTCGAGGGTCACGCGCATCCCCGGCTTGACCAGCGGCGCCACGTCGAGCGCCAGCGCGGAATCGACCGAGAGCTGGTTGTCCGTGACGGTCAGAACGGTCCCAGCGGCCTGGGCGCCGATCCTGGCGGAGACCTCCTCCACGCGCACGGGCAGCGCGGGGATGAACACGACCTCGTCGGCCGGCACCTGCACGCCGAGCCTGGCCCGCGCCTGCTCCAGCTCGGCCGCCAGCCTCTCGGCCCGCTCGGTCGCCAGCTTGACGTCGAAGTCGGCGACCTTCTGCGCGTCGAGCGCGGCGCGCACCGCCCGCGCGCCCTCGAGCTGGGCGGACCTCACGGCAGCCTCGGCGAGCCTGACCCGCTCGGCGGCCATCTGGACCTCCCGTTCCGCGGCCTGGACGGCCAGCTCCCCCTCGAGCTCGATCTTTCGCCGCGCGGCGCGCGCCACGTCGAGCTGCCGCTCGGCGTTGAGTCGCGCAGTCTCCGGCTGCCGCGGATCGAGCACGATCAGCGCCCGGTCGGCGATCTTCGCGGCGACGTCGGCGGCGGCGGCGGCGGCGGCATGCTCGGCCCTGGCGCGCTCGCTCTCGACACGCAGCGGCGCGCCCCGCTCGCGCGACTGGATGGCCAGCCGCCGGTCTTCGGCGCGCGCCGTGAGCTCAAGGGCCGCAGCCCTGTAGGCCTGCTCGCCCGCCGCACGCGCGGCCGCCACGGCCTGAGCCGCCGTGGCCGCCGCCGCGGCAGCGGCGACGCGATTGCGCATCGCGTCCCCCCAGTCGCGCTCCAGCGCCCGTACCGCCGCCAGCTGCTCGCGGGTCGGACCGAACGGTTCCCAGCCGCGCGAGGTGTACCAGGCGGCAACCGCCTCGCTGGTCCGCCGGTCGTACACGCCGTCGACCGGTCCCGGCCCGAACCCGAGCCTGGCCAGCGCCTCCTCCAACTGGCGCACGTCGTCGCCGGCGATGCCGGGCACCAGGTCGCGATAGGCCGGCACCTTCCCCGCGAGCACGAAGACGGGGCGTCCGGAGGCGGCGAGGAGGGCCTGCGCCTCCTCGACAGTGGCGTTGCGCAGCGGCAGCGTGGCGATCAGCCCCGGAGCGGCCTTCAGGCCCGATGGTGCTATCGAGAAGGGTTGCGGCAGGCCGAAGCGGACCGTGCCGCGCGTGACGACGTCCGAGCTCAGCACCCGCCGCTCGATCGGCACCAGGATCGGCGACGGTGCCGGCGGCCCCGTCCGAGCCGCCACCTCGGCCGGCGACTCGATGCTGAAGCTCGCGACGCCCGCTCCGGCGGCGGCGGCCACGACGATCCCCAGCAACCCCAGCAGGGTCTTCACCCGCCGCGAGGCCATGGTGCCGTCATTTCCGTGATCTGCACCGGCCGCGCTGGTACCCGAGCAGCCGAGCCGCCCGAAGCCTCGCCCCCCGGGCCGGCACGCGCCGGCACGTGCCTGCTCTGCGTCACGCTCATTGCACCTTGCGTGAGAACAGCTCCATCTGGATGCGCTCCTCGACTGGCTTGAGCACCTCCTCCTGGAGCTTGTGGCTGATGGCGGCGACCGCGCGCTCGTAGTCCTGCAGCCGCTTCAGCGCGGCGCGCTGCTCGGGCGACATCGCCGCGACCGCGAGCGTCCCGCCATTCGTGAGAGCCGCGAGCCGCGTCCGGATGTCGGGCTCGACCTCGTCAGGGTGGTTGTAGTCGAAGCCGGCCTTCTTCATGTCGCGCGCGAAGGCCGCGAGCGCGGCCTTCATCCTCGGGTCGGCGTTGATCAGGGCGTCCTGCGGATTGTAGTAGGTGGCGCTCAGCTGATCCGGCCGGAAGACCTGCTCGACCGCCTTGCGGGTGCATCCGCCCGTTGCGGAGAAGTTCTCCATCTCGAGCGCGATGGCGAAGGTGACGTTCGTGTTCTCGCCGAGCAGCGCCCGGTTGTAGGCGACCTGGTCGGCCGTAGGCAGGCTGCGGAAGGACTGCACATTGCGCTCGCCGAGGCCGATCCTCCCGGGGCTGTAGCCCGCCGTGAGCTGGGGCGGCTCGCCGGTGTACATCGTGGCGAGGCCGAAGCCGTAGCGCTGGATGAACTCCTGCTCGCTGACCCCCGGGAGGCGCTTGTCGGCGGTCATGCCCGCGCGGACCGTGCCGTGGTCCGCGGCGAAGTACTGGAACCCCTCCTCCCGCATGCAGCGCGAGATGAGTTCCTCCACCTTCTCGATGGCCTGCACGAGCTCGCGCTGCGAGAGGCCGAACTCCTCGGTGCCCAGACCGGGCGGCGCCGGAGCGGCCGCCGCGGTCGGGGCGAGGAGGAGAACGGCAAGGATCGCTTGTCCGGCACGATTCACGGGGTCGCTCCCTCCTTGTCACCGCCGGGCGGGACCCCTTCGCCTTCTCGCCCGCCCGGCCGGCGGATGGCTGTACCGTCTTCGTTGTCGTCGCCCGCGCGGCGGCGACACTCGGAACCTACTCAGTCCCCAGCACCTCGCCGCTATCGATGTCGACGAGCACGTCCGTCTCGGCGCCGCCCGGCGGCATGATCTCGACCACGTAGACGAGCCGGCCCTGCTTGGGCTCGAGGTCCACGGATGTCACCTCGCCCGGCACCGCCTTCACCGCGATGGCCGCCGCCTGCTCCCGCGTGACCTTCGGCTCCGGCGGGGCATCGGACCGGCGCTGATCCGTGACGCGATTCAGGAGGCGATCGGCGGCCGGCGCGGCGTCCCGCTGCGGCAGCGCGGCGCCTGCGGCGAGGTGGATGTTGGTGGAGGCGAGAATCATCGCCGATGCGATCATCGCCGCCGCCCGCGGCATGTGCCCGAGATCACGCATCACTTCCTCCCCGACGTCCTGAACTGCGTCTCGACGAAGGAGCGGTTGCCCTCCCGAGACACCGTACCGATCGCAAGCGTGTAGTCGGTCCCCGGCGCCAGCACGCCCTGCGGCACGCCGAACGCGGTCGCGTGGCCCGGCAGCTGCGCCCGGACTTCGCGTCCCGCCGCCTCGTCCTCGACCACCACGACGATGGCGGCGAGGTTGGGGACCGCGCTCCACCGGATCTGCAGCCCGTCCACGGGGACCGCTCCCCGCTCGCCGGCGCGCGGCTCGATGAGGGCGGCCGCCGGCGGGAAGGCGTGGCTGAGCGCTGCCGTGCCCTGCAGCGTCGCCCCCTGCACGGTGGTGCCGAGGAAGCGGTAGGTCCCGGCCGGGAAGTCCGCCTGGAGGCGGCCGTCATTCCTCGGCTCCGGCGATTCCAGCGCGAACTGCCGCATGCCGAGCCTGCTGTCCGGCGCCCTGAGGTCGAGGACCGTGCGGCCGTCCGGCGCCGTCACGCGGAGCGAGGCCAGGCCGTGAGCGGGCCCCCTCACCTCGAACCGGATCTCGGCGTCGTCGTCGGCGGTGTTGCGCTCGAGATAGATCACGGCCCGTTCGAGCCTGCCCTCGGCCAGCGCCGCGGCCGGCAGGAGGAGCAACAGCAGGGCCGGCAGCGGGGCCGCACGGCATGCGCGCGAAGTCCCTCGACCCCCGGCCGCCTTCCCTCTGCCGCGGCGGCATCCCGGCGCCTGTGCGTCGCCCATCTCCTGTGCATCGCCCATGTCAGGCCGCGCTCCCCGCAGCCGGCTCCAGGCGGTCGCCACCATCGTCCCAGCGCGCCGCCCCGGCACCGAAGCGGAGGTAGAGGGCAGGCAGGACGAAGAGGTTGAGCAGCGTCGAGGTGAGAAGCCCGCCGAGGATGACGACGGCCATCGGGTACTCGATCTCCTGGCCGGGCAGGTCGCCATAGGCGACGAGCGGCACGATGCCGAGGCCGGCGGCCGCCGTCGTCATCAGGATCGGCCGCAGCCGCTCGCGCGCGCCGCGCAGCACCAGTCCCAGGCCGAAAGGCTCGCCCTCGTGCCGCTCGAGGTGCTGGAAGTGGTTGACCATCATGATGCCGTTGCGCGCGGCAATGCCCAGCACGGTGAGGAAGCCGACCAGCGAGCCGAGCGAGATGACGCCGCTGGCCGCGTAGGCCGTCAGCACGCCGCCCACCAGTGCGGAGGGCAGGGCCAAGAAGCTGAGGGTGGCAAGGCGCCAGCTGTGGAGCGAGGTCTGCAGCAGCAGCAGGATGCCGGCCGCGGCGAGGAGCGCGAAGAGGAGGAGCCTCGCGCGCGCGGCACGGAGCTCGACGATCTCCCCCGTCAGCACCGCCCGGTAGCCGAGCGGCCACTCCACCCGCGCGAGGCGCGTCTCGACCTCCGCGGCCACGGCGGCCAGGTCGCGGCCGCTGATGTTGGCCTTCACGTCGATCCGGCGGGAGCCCCCCTCCCGCTTGATCTCGTTCGCGGTCGGCGCGATCCGCACCTCGGCCACGTCGCTCAGGCGCACGCGCTGCCCGCTCGGCGTGTCGATCAGCAGCTGCCGGTAGGCCTCGACGTCCTGGCGCAGGCGGGCCGGAGTCCAGACCTGCACGTCGTAGGTGCGCCCGTCGACGAAGATGTCGCCGACCTCCTCGCCCGCCATCAGCGTCGACGAGGCGCGGCGCACGTCGCCGGGCTTCAGGCCATAGCGTTGCGCACGCTCGAGGTCGAGCTGGACCTGGACGTGCGGAACCTCGACCATCAGCTCCTTGCTCAGGCTCACCAGGCCCGGGACGCCGGTGAGCGCGCGCCGGACCTCCTCCGCCTTCTCGCGCAGGACCTCGAGCTCGGAGCCGTAGATGCGGACCACGATGGCCTCGCCGGCTCCGGTCAGCACCTCCCGGATACGCTCCTTCAGGTAGGTCTGGAGGTCGCGGTACAGGCCAGGATAGCCCTCGACCACGTCCGCCACCGCGACGACCGTCCGGCCGTAGTCCGCGGCGCGGTCCACGCTGATCCAGTTCTCGGCGAAGTTGATCCCGACCACCTCGTCGGCCAGGAAGGCCTGGCCGATATGGGCGCCGAAGTTGCGCACGCCCGGGATCGCCCGCAGCTCGCGGCTGGCCCGCGTCGTGACGCGCAGCATCTCCGGGTGCGAGGTCCCCGGGCTGGTGACCCAGTGCATCAGGAAGTCGCGCTCCTTGAAGTCGGGCAGGAGCGAGTGCCCGAGCAGGCGCCAGGTCCCGACTCCGGCGAGCGTGATGACGCCGACCGCGACATAGGCCGGCAGCGGGGTCCGGGTCACCGGCGCCAGGAGCCGGCCGTAGCCGCGCCACAGCCAGACGATCAGGGGCGACTCGCGGCCTTCGAGGGGGCAGTTGCGCAGCAGCACCAGGCACAGCGCCGGCGTGACCGTCACCGCGACCACCAGGGAGGCGAGGATCGCCAGCACATAGGCCTGGATGAGCGGCCGGAAGAAGGCGCCGGCCAGCCCGTGCATGAACAGCACCGGGAGGACGGCCAGCACGATGATCAGCGTCGCGTAGAAGATCGGGCTCCGCACCTCGAGCGACGCCTCGAGGATGATGGCCGCGGTCGAGCGGCTGCTGCCCTCCCTGCGGTGCTGCCGCAGGCGCCGCAGGATGTTCTCCACGTCGAGGATGGCGTCGTCCACCACGATGCCGAGCGCGATGACGAGGCCGGCCAGCACCATCGTGTTCACCGACGCGCCCATCGCGTGGAGGACCAGCCCCGCGACGAGCAGCGAAAGCGGCAGGGCGACGATGCAGACGATCGCTGTGCGCCACTCGTACAGGAAGGCCACGATGACCAGCACGACGAGGAGCGAGCCGAACACCAGCGCGTGCGAGAGGTTGTGGATCGAATCCTCGACGAAGCTGGCGGGGCGGAAGATCGTGGTGTCGATCTCGACGCCCGGCAGGCCGTTCTTCATCTCGTCCAGCGCCGCCTCGACGCCCCGGGTGACCTCGACCGTGTTGCCCCAGGGGAACTTCTCGACGATGAGCATCAGCCCGGGGCCGTCGTTGATGACCGCGTCGCCGACCATCCCCTGCGGCGCGTACACCAGGTCCGCGACCTCGCTGAGGCGGTAGCGCCTGCCGCCGGCGGAGTTCACGGGCGAGCGGGCGAGGGATTCCGGCGAGACCGCCCCGAAGACGTTGCGCAGCGCCATGCGCTGGTTCGGGGTCTCGACGAAGCCGCCCGTGCCGATGAAGGCGCCGTCCGCGTAGCGCAGGAGGCCGACGTCGAGCGCCTCGGACACCCCCTCCATCACCTCGTCCAGGGTGACGCCGAGCCTGGCCAGGCGCTCGGGATCGACCTGGACCTGCAGCATCTTCAGCTGCTCGCCCCAGATCGCGACATTGGCCACGCCCGGAACGCCCAAGAGCCGCGCCCGGATGACCCAGTAGGCGAGCATGGAGAGGTCCATGAGCGACCTGTCCCTGGCGGTGACCCCGATCTTCATGACCCGGCTCGTCGCCGAGAGCGGCGGCATCATGACCGGGGGCGCCGCCCAGGTCGGCAGGCTCGGCATCGCGGTGACGAGCCGCTCCGCGACCAGCTGGCGCGTCCTGAGCTCGTCGGAGCCGGGGTGCAGGATCATGGTGATCGAGGAGAGCTGCTCGACCGATTTGGACCGCATCACCGCGACGCCCGGGACGCCGTTGAGCGCGTTCTCCAACGGCACGGAGACCAGCGCCTCGACCTCGCCCGGCGACAGCCCCAGGCAGATCGTCTGGACCTCGATCCGCGAGGGGGCGAACTCGGGAAAGACGTCGACCGGCAGGGACCGCATCCGCTCCACGCCCAGGAAGGCGAGGCTCGCGCCGATCGCCAGGACGATGTAGCGGAAGCGCAGGCACCACTCGACGATCATCCGCAGCATGAACGCATCCCATCGGCTCGCTCTGCCGGGCCCTGGCGCGTTGCCGCGCCCGGGCGACTCGGCGCCTCAGTGACCGACGCCCTTCTCGGCGCCGTAGAGCTGGGGCACGCCGACCGTGACGACCGATGTCCCGACCGGCGGCCCCTCCTTCAGGTATGCGGTCCCGCCGTCGATGCGGGCGACCGCCACCGGGTGCCGGACGAAGGCCCGCGGCGCCGGGCTGATGTAGACCCAGGTCGCCCCCGAGAGGTCGTAGAGGATCGCGGAGTAGGGGACGACGACCTGCCCGGAGGCGTCGGCCCGGACCTCCTCCGCCCTGACATCGATGCGCGCGGCCGCGCGGTCGGTCAGCGTGATGCGGCGGAGGTCGGAGCCGGCGACGGGTTCGACATGCGCCGGCGGCGAGTGGACCGCCGCCTCGGCCGGCGCGGCCGCCGGCGCGAGCGCCGCCGGGAAATGTGTCGTCGCCACCGCGGACACCAGGAACAGCGACAACTCTCTACGCCTCACCATGGCCATTCCCTCCCTTCGCGTGCACCACTCCAAGCACCCGCTCATCGCGCCTCGGCCCCTTCCAGGCCAAGGCTGTCCGTCGCGCTGCCCGCCCCGAACCGGAGGTACAGCGCCGGGGTCAGCACGAGTGTCACGAGGGCCGAGCTGACCAGGCCTCCGAGCACCGCGATCCCCATCGGGTGCGCGACCTCCAGACCCGCCACCTCGCCGAACAGCACGAAGGGCAGGATCAGCGCGCCGGTCGCGACGAGCGGCGCCAGCGTCGGCGCGAGGCGCTCGCGCATGCCGCGCCGGACGAGCGGCTCGCCGGAAGGCTCGGTCCCGTCCCGCTCGAGCGCCTGGAGGTGGCGGACCATCATGATGCCCCCCTGGAGGGTCAGTCCGAGGACCACACCACAGCCGAGCAGCGCGCCGAGTGACACCACGCCGCCATCCAGGTACACAGCCAGCGCGACGCCGAGCAGGGCGATGGGAACCCCCAGCAGCGACAGGGCGGCCAAGTGCCAGCTTCCCAGGGTGGCCTGCAGCACCAGGAAACCCAGGACCGCCGCCGCGACGAGGTAGGCTCCGGCCGAACGCAGCGCCGCGCGCGGCTCCGGCTGCCCCCCGAGCACCTGCGCGCGGTACTCGAAGGGGAAGGGGATGGCCTTGACGCGCTCCGCCACGTCCCGAGCGACGGCGGCGATGGGCCTGCCCCCGACCTCGGCCTCGACGTCCATTCGCCGCGCGACCCCCTGCCGCCGGATGACGCTCGTCGCGGGCACGAGCCGCACCTGCGCGACGTCCGACAGGCGGACCTGGGCGCCTTCCTCGGTGTCGAGCATGATGGCGCCAATGGCACCGACGCTGTCGCGCATCTCGGGGGCGCCCCACACGACGACGTCGAACACCTTCTGCTGCTCGAAGAGCGCGCCCACGCGGATGCCGCCCACCAGGGTGGAGACCGCCCTGCGGATGTCGCCCGGCTTGAGGCCGTGCGCGGCCGCCCGGTCGAGGTCCGCCTCGACCTCGATCGTCGTCTCCTCCGGCTGCTGCTCGATCCGTGTGCTGCGGATCCCGTTGATCTGGGCGAGCGCCCCGCGCACCTCCTCGGCCTTGCCGCGCAGCACCGCCAGGTCCTGGCCGTAGAGGCGCACGGTGATCCCCTCGGCGGTTTCCGTCACGGCCTTGCGCATCCTTGCCGAGAGGTAGGCGTTCACCTCGCCCCTCATGCCCGGATAATCGGCGATGGCGGTGCGGAGGGCGGCGAGCGTCCGGCTGCGGTCGGCGGCGGGATCGATGCTCACCCAGACCTCGGCCGAGTTGACGTCCACCATCTCGTCGCAGTTGCACAGCACGGCGCGCCCGATCTGCGCGGCGGCGTTCCGGACGCCGGGGATGGCCCGGAGGTCCGCGACCAGGCTGGAGGTGACCTGCGTCATCGCCGGCAGGGCCGTGCCGGGAGGCGCCTGCCACGCGACGACGACGTCGGTCTCCTTCAGCTCGGGCACCAGCTGGCGGTCGGACCGCGACCAGACATAGGCCAGAAGCAGCGAGGCGGCCGCTGCCAGCCCGAGGCTCGGCAGCAGCGAGCCGGTGGCCGCCGCCGCCATCCGCTCGAAGGGCGGATGGAGCCGCTCCAGGCCGCTTGCCCTGTCGGCGGCGGCCGGTGCGGAGCGCTCCGCCACCGCAGGCGCCCTTGCCGGCAGCAGCAGCACGGCGAGCGCCGGCGTGACGGTCAGGGCGACCAGCGCGGAGGCGATGACCGCGACGACATAGGACCACGCCAGCGGCTTGAAGAGGGACGCCCCTGAACCCTGAGTGAGGAGCACGGGCGCGACCAGGAGCAGGAGGATGACGGTCGCGGGAAGCGTCGAGCGCTGCACCTCCAGCACCGCCGGCAGGACGCTGCCGGCCGGGCGGCCGCCATTCGCGTGCGGGCGGCAGGCGATGGCGTCGGCCTGGGCGACCGCATCGTGCACGACGACGCCGATCGCCATCAGCAGGCCCGCCACCGCCATCGTGTTGATCGCCACGCCGAGCTGCCGGAGCGTCAGGCCCGCCACGACGAAGGAGAGAAGCACGGCAGTCGCGGCGATCAGGGCGGCGCGCCAGCCCCGCAGGAGCACCAGCAGGCTCACGAGGAGCAGTGCGCCGCCCGCCAGGACCGCCGAGACCAGGTTGTCGGTCGCGCGCTCGATATAGCCGGCGGGGCGGAAGACCGTGGAGTCGACCTCGATGCCGGTCAGGCCGGGCCGCAGCTCCTGCAGCGCCGCCTCTATGCCCCGCGTTACCTCCTGCGTGTTGTAGCCGGGGAATTTCTCGACCACGAGCAGGAGGCCGGGGCCGTCCTTCACGATGGCGTCCCCGATCAGGGGCTGGTGACTCTCCACCACGCGCGCGACCTGTTCGAGGGTCACGGGGCTCTCGACGATGGGCAGGCGCGCGAAGGCCTGCGGCGTCGTGATCGGGGAGAGGTGGCGGATGTTCAGCCGCTGGTTCGGCGTGTCGATGAAGCCGCCGGTGCCCGGCGTCGAGGAGTTGAGGAAGGTGAGCGGGGAGGCGAAGACCGCCTCGCCGGCGGTCTTGACGACCTGCTCCAGGGTGATGCCGTGCTGATGCAGGGTCTCGGGGTCGACCTGCACCTGCACCTGCCGATCGCGGCGCCCCCAGACCGAGACGTTCGCGACACCCGGGACGCCGGCGAGGCGCGGCACGATGGTCCAGTGCGCCTGCACCGTCATCTCGATCAGGGGGACCGCGCTCGAACTCAGGCCGATGCTCATGACGCGGCTGGCGGAGGAGACCGGCTGCAGCAGGATGGGCGGGCTGGAGACGTTCGGCAGCGCCACCGGCGCCTGGGACAGGCGCTCCTGCACCATCTGCCGGGCGCGCATGAGGTCGGTCCCGGGGGTGAAGGACATCTCGATGGTCGAAACGCCGGCCATCGAATCGGACTGGATCGTCCGCAGCCACGGGACGCCGTTCAGCAGGTCGGCCTCGAGCGGCACCGTGATCAGCGCCTCGACCTCGGTGCTCGACAGGCCGAGCGCCTCCGTCTTCACGACCAGGGATGGCGGAGAGAACTCCGGCACCACGTCGAGTGGCACCATGCGCAGCTGCCATGCGCCGGCGCCGAACAACATGGCAGCGGCTGCGACGACCAGCGTGCGGAACCGGATGCTTGATGAGACGATCCACCGCATTCGGTGTGATCTCCCCCCATTCTGTTGCTGTAGGACGCCTGAACTCCCTTGAATCCGCCGAAACGAGGCGTGCCGAACCGAGTATGTTGCTAGTACGCAACGTATTCGGGCAGAAATATCGCTCGCGTTGCCGCACCTGTCGCCACCCAGAAACGAGTGGCGCCTATGATTGCATGGTCAAATCTGTTGCATGCTCAGTTGCATGCGCAGTCTATGATGTCGCGGCCCAGCAGAAAATTGCTGCCTCGTAACCCCATATGGCCATAATCACGCAGTGTTGACGTGGCATCCGGAACGATGTCGCGATGCGTTAGATCGGACTTGACCTGACTATTTGTGTTGGTTTTCGAATGATGAGGGCCGAGAACCCGGAGACGGTACGGGGACAGAAGATCATCCGTGCCGAGGTCCGGCGGCGCGAATTGGCGCGCTGGCGCTGGCCGATCAGCGGCCGTCTCTGACTTTCGACCGGCGCCACGCCGCCCCGCATCGCCGCATCTCGAACCGCCCGCGTCACCGATTTCCCGTGGAGCCGTATCGGATCAACCCCAACTCTCCGTCCCTCACCAGGCCGATCCCAGGCGCATAATATTTGTACTCCGTCACGCCGGGCTCGAGCGGGGTCTCCTCCCTAACCCTCAGGCAATCTGGGAAGGTGCCGGCGGGGGTCCGGCACGTCTCGCTGACGCTTTCGATTTCCGCTTTGTCCATCGCCACGCCGGGCGCGACCTCCTGGTAGTACCGCATGCCCGGTCTGGGGGTTCCAGGCATCAGGAGGCCCGGTCGATTCTCGCCCACCCCTGCAAGCCAAGTCCCGTCGCGCCGTACCACCCGATCGCCCTCGTAGAACTCGACCTCCTCTCCGAAGTAGTAGATGTCGTTCGTCTCGTTGCAGATCGCGAGGTAATTGCGAGCGGCCTCATACAGTTTGCCGCCCTTCCATTCCCGTTCCTCCACGACGCGGGTGTCGTTGCCGGCGACCACCCTGGTCTCGCCGAGAACCGTGATCTCGAGGCGCGTATCGCCGCCCTCCAGCATCAGCCGAAAGCCGGGCTCCAGGACGAAGTACGGATTCCTGCCCGCGGTCGCGAGGCGGCAACTCGAGATGGCGAACTCCTGCCTCCACGGCGCGCCCTCTGGCCGGTCCGTCTGCGGCCATGCCAGGCCGCAGAACAGGGCTGCCACGAGCCCGGAGGCAACGCCGATCAGTCGCGGCTGCATCGCCCGGTCTCCTTCATGTCAGGACTTGGGCCGCTGCCCCGAGGACCGCCACCGCAAGGCCCGCAGCGAATTTGGCGACGTTCATGGTCGTGGTCTCCCTGTGCCGCTGTTCCGCGGCTGCGGCAGCATGCACCCTCTCCCCCGAACCGGCGCTGAACAACCCACTCGGCTTGCGTTCAGCTTTCCGGGTGCAACCTCACCCCCCAGCAGGATTGCGCCTCCGCGCGGCGGACATCCCTCGCTCGCCGGCACAGTCGCGATCTCGCGCTCGCACGGCGTCCTGCCGAGCGTGACGGCATTGCCGGCGGGTCGCGGCCCGGAGCATCCTGTCGGCGCACCTGGCCGAAGCGGGACGCGCGGTCCCCCTTGCTCCCGGTTCGGCTTGGCCCTGGCGCGCGCGACGTCATGCGGCGCCGGGCTCCTCTCCGCCTCCCTGCCGGCAGCGCTGCATTGCGCCGGTTCCGTCGCCTGCGGTCCAGCGGCCGCGACCGGCCGCGTCTACGAGCTGGAGGTCGACGCGGCCACCGGTGCCCTGCTCGGCAGCCCCAGGTGAAGGAGCCTCGGATGGACGTGGTCCGGCGCTTGCTGTCAACGCTGTTGGCAACGCTGCCGTTCGGTGCCGCCGCGTGCCAGGGCCGCGAGGATCCTCCCCTGGACGCCGCAGACATTGCATTCATCCAGCAGGCGACGATGGCGGGCGCAGGCATGGTGGCGCTCGGCCGACTGGCCGCGCGTCGCTCGTCGAGCCCCATGGTTCGCCAGTTCGCACAACGCATCGTCGCCGAGCGTGCGGTGGTCGAT
>DASQVL010000590.1:0-3070 GCA_035640795.1 Crenalkalicoccus sp.
AGCTCCATTTCGGCCCGCATGTCCGCCTGCTCCGCGCCGCCCTCGCGCCCCCCGACCGGGCGCGCAGTGGACCGGCATCGTCACGCGGATCGCGGAGCGGCTGCTGGAAACCGGCGCGGTGGAGGCCGTGCTCACCATGGCGCCCGATCCCACCGATCGCTGGCGCCCTGTCCCCGTCCTCGTGATGGACCCCCGGCAGCTCGCCGCCTACCGCGGTATGCGCATGGACGAAGCGACGCGGCTGCGGGACCCTGCCGGCAGAGTGGGAGAGAGAGAGACCATGCGCCTCGCCGACAGGACCGCGCTCGTCACCGGGGCCGCTTCCGGCATGGGGGCGGCGACGGCGCGCCTCTTCGCCCGCGAGGGTGCGCGCGTGATGCTGGCCGATATGCTGGAGGAGGAGGGCAGGGCGCTCGCCGCCGCCATCGCGGCGGAGGGCGGCACCGCGCTCTTCCAGCCCCTCGCGGTGGAGGAGGAAGCGGCGTGGGAGGCGGCGATGGCCGCGCTGCTCGGCGCCTGGGGGCGGCTCGACATCCTGGTGAACTGCGCCGGCATCTCCGGCAGCAAGACCAATGATCTCTATGACACCGCGCTCTGGGACCGCATCATGGCGGTGAATGCGCGCGGCACCTTCCTCGGCGTGAAGCATGCGGTGGCGGCGATGCGCGGGCGCGGCGGCGGGGCGATCGTCAACTTCTCCTCGATTAGCGGCAATGTGGGGCAGGAGCGGATCCATTGCGCCTACAACGCCTCCAAGGCTGCGGTACGGCTGCTGACCAAGGCGGTGGCGGTGCAGGAGGGGGCGGCGGGCATCCGGGTGAACACGGTGCATCCGGGAATAATGCCGCCGATGCGCACCTCCGGCGTCACGGCGGACCCGGCCTTCCGCGAGCGGATGCTGGCGCATGTGCCGCTGGCGCGGGCGGGGAGTGTGGAGGAGGCGGCGCGGGCGGTGCTGTTCCTGGCCTCGGACGAGGCGTCCTACATCACGGGGGCGGAACTGCACGTGGACGGCGGGTATCTGGCGTCCTGAGGGGCGCGCTCGGGGCGGGCCCGGCCTGGCGCGAGACGGCCGGGAAGCGGACCGGAAAAGGGATGAGAAAAAGGATGGTGGGGATCTTGGGGGAGGAAGTTCCCTTCCTCCCCCAAGGGCAACCTACCGCACCGTTGCCGCACTCTGCCCGAACAGCACCCCGCGCGACTGCTCGCTCACCGTCGGCGCGGTGTTCACCTCCTTCGCCCGCGCATAGGCGCGCTCCGTTGCCGGCCGTGCCTGCACCGACTCGAACCACCGCTTCAGGTGCGGGAACTCCTCCAGCCTCTGCTGCTGCCGCTCATGCGGGACGATCCAGGGATAGATCGCCATGTCGGCGATCGAATACGCCTCGCCCGCCACATGCGCGCGGTCGGCCAGCCGCTTGTTCAGCACGCCGTAGAGCCGCCCCGTTTCCTTCACGTAGCGCTCGATGGCGTAGGGCAGCTTCTCCGGCGCATATTGCGCGAAGTGGTGGTTCTGCCCCGCCATGGGGCCGAGCCCGCCCATCTGCCAGAACAGCCACTGCAGCACCTCCGCCCGCCCGCGCACTTCGGCGGGCGGCGGGATGAAGCGCCCGATCTTGTCGGCGAGGTAGAGCAGGATCGCCCCGCTCTCGAACAGCGAAACGGGCTCGCCCCCGCCCGCCGGCTCATGGTCCACGATGGCCGGGATCCGGTTGTTCGGCGCAATGGCCAGGAATTCCGGCTTGAACTGGTCGCCGGCCGAGATGTTCACCGGGATGATGCGGTAGGGCAGGCCCGCCTCCTCCAGGAACATCGTGATCTTGTGGCCGTTCGGCGTGGTCCAGTAGTGCAGGTCGATCATCATCCGCTCCTCCGCGACGCACCTCGCCTAAACGAGGCCGCCTCGGCTCCGGTAGCCGGGCTGCGCGCATGACGGTCATTCGGCGCCGGAATGCATGCGGTGACCCCGGCGGACGGCCCCCGCCCCGCGATCCGCCGGAGCGCGCGCTGCGAACCCTGCGCCGCACTGCCACGTTCCCGCTGCGCAAAGCGAGGGACGAGCGCCATGGCGGAGGCGGAAACGGCAGCGCCTGCGGGCCTGCAGGTGCAGGTCGCCAATGCCAGGCCGGAGGATGTCGGCAAGGGCGTCGCGCGGCTCAGTCGCCGCAGCCTGCAGCGCCTCGGCATGCGGCAGGGCGAGGTCGTCGAGATCGTCGGCAAGCGCCACACCGCCGCGATCGCCGTGCACCCGTTGCCGGAAGACGAGGATCTCGAGATCATCCGCCTCGACGGCATGCAGCGCGCCAATGCGGGCGTGACTGCCGGCGAGCGCGTCGAGGTCCGCCGCGCCGACCCCAAGCCCGCCACGCGCATCACACTTGGCCCGGCGCAGAAGAACCTCCGCCTGTCCGGCTCGGGCGAGGCGCTGCGGCGCATCTTCATGGGCCGCCCCCTGGTCGCAGGGGATGTCGTCTCCACCTCGGTCTACCAGCGCGCCGGCGGGGCGCCGGACGAGATGCTCGGCCGCTACGCCCAGCAAGCGGCCTACGCCCTGCAGGAGATCCGCCTCGTCGTCGTCGGCACCGCGCCGCGCGGCATCGTGGTGGTGGGGCCGGACACCGAGGTGGAGCTCCTCCCCGAATACACCGAGCCCAAGGAGACGCGGCGCGCCGACGTCACCTATGACGACATCGGCGGCCTCGGCGACGCGGTGGACCAGGTGCGCGAGATGGTGGAGCTGCCGCTCCGTCATCCCGAGCTCTTCCAGCGCCTCGGCATCGATCCGCCGAAGGGCGTGATCCTCCACGGGCCGCCGGGGACGGGCAAGACCCTGCTGGCCAAGGCGGTCGCCAACGAGTCCGAGGCGCAATTCTTCTCCATCGCCGGCCCCGAGATCATGGGCCGCCACTACGGCGAGAGCGAGCAGCGGCTGCGCGACGTGTTCCAGGAGGCCGGCCGCCGCGCGCCCTCCATCATCTTCATCGACGAGATCGACAGCATCGCGCCGAAGCGGGAGGCGACGCAGGGCGAGGTGGAGCGGCGCATCGTCGCCCAGCTGCTGACGCTGATG
>DASQVL010000591.1:0-5673 GCA_035640795.1 Crenalkalicoccus sp.
GCCCGCGGTCATGCGGTAATCCGCGCGCGACTACATGCACGGCCCCGCGACGCGCCGTGCGCCTCGCCCCACCCCGATCCTTCGCCCTCCCGGGGACGGAGAGACCGCATGCGTCACGTCGTCGCCTTCGCCCTGCAGAAGCGCGCGCTCGTCATCCTGCTCTTCATCGCCTATCTCTGCCTCGGCTTCGCCGGCTTCGCGCGGTTGAACATCGAGGCCTATCCGGACCCGGTGCCGCCCACCGTGGTCGTCATCACCCAGAACCAGGGGCAGAGCGCCGAGGAGATCGAGCGCTACATCACCGTCCCGATCGAGGTCGGGCTCTCGGGCATGCCGAACCTGAGCAAGGTGCGCTCCACCTCGCTGTTCGGGCTCTCGGTCGTCTCCGCGCAGTTCACCTACGCCTACAGCTACGAGCAGGCGCTGCAGCAGGTGCTGAACCGGCTGGGCCAGATCAGCGGCCTGCCGAACGGCGTGCAGCCGGCGATCAGCCCGTGGAGCCCGATCGGCGAGATCCTGCGCTACCGCGTGGTCGGGCCGCCCGGCTTTGCGGCCTCCGATCTCCGCGTGCTGCAGGACTGGGTCCTGCAACGCCGCTTCAAGCGCGTCCCCGGCGTCATCGACGTCACCGCCTATGGCGGGCCGACCAAGGCCTACAACGTCGTCGTGGACCTGCCGAAGCTGACCGCCTACGGCCTTTCCCTCCCGCAGGTGGTGCAGGCGATCGGCAATGGCGATGCGACGGTCGGCGCCGGCATCGTGGATGTCGGGCCGCAATCCGCCGTGGTGCAGGGGGTCGGGCTGATCCGCAGCATGGACGATGTGCGGAACGTCGTCCTCGGCTCCTCGGGCGGGGTGCCCGTGCTGCTCTCCGACGTCGCCACGGTGGAGGTGGGGAGCCTGCCCCGCCTTGGCATCGCCGGGCAGGCCGCGGAGGACGACATCGTCATGGGCGTGGTGCTGATGCGCCGCGGCGAGCAGACCCTGCCCACCATCCGCGCCGTGGAGCAGGAGGTCGCCACGATCAACGCCGGCGGCGTGCTGCCGCCCGGCGTGCACATCGTGCCGATCTACGACCGTAAGGACCTGGTGGACGTCACCACCCACCACGTGGTGCGGAACATCATCATGGGCATCGCCCTGGTGGTGTTCATCCAGTGGCTGTTCCTGGGCGACCTGAAGGGGGCGATCGTGGTGGGCGCCACCATCCCCTTCGCCTTCTTCACCGCGGTCATCGTCATGCTGCTCCGGGGCGAGAGCGCCAACCTGCTCTCCCTCGGCAGCCTCGACTTCGGGCTGCTGGTGGATGCCACCGTGATCCTGGTGGAGAACGTCTACCGCCACCTGCACCTGCACCAGGGGGCGTCGCGCATGGCGCACCCGGTGGCGCCGCGCGGCCTCTCCGGCGTGCCGCTGACGGTGCTGCGCGCGGGCGGCGAGGTGAGCACGGCGATCTTCTTCTCGGCGCTGATCATCGTCGCCGCCTTCATCCCGCTCTTCACCATGGGGGGCATCGAGGGCCGGATCTTCGGCCCGATGGCCAAGACCTATGCCTATGCCATCGGCGGCGCGCTGGTGGCGACCTTCACCATCGCCCCGGCGCTCTCCGGCGCCCTGTTCAACGAGACGACGCGGGAACAGGTGATGCCGATCGTACGCTGGCTCGGCGTCGCCCACCGCGTGGTCTACGGCCTGGCGATGCGGCGGCGCGCGGCGGTGATGGCGCTCTCCACCCTGCTGCTCGCCCTGGCCGGCCTGCAGTTCAGCCGGACGGGCGGGGAGTTCCTGCCGACGCTCGAGGAAGGCAGCATCTGGATGCGCGCCACCATGCCGGCGACCATCTCGCTCAAGGAAGGCAATGCGGCGGTGAACCGCATGCGCGCCATCCTGCTGGAGTTCCCCGAGGTGATCACCGTCACCTCCCAGCAGGGGCGGCCGGATGACGGCACGGACAGCGCCGGCTTCTTCAACGCGGAGTTCTTCGTCCCCCTGAAGCCGATGGACCAGTGGGTCACGGCGCACACCAAGGACGGGCTGGTGACCGCCATCCAGCGCCGGCTGCAGCACGAGTTCATCGGGATAGACTTCAACTTCTCCCAGTACATCTCCGACAACGTGCAGGAGGCGTCCTCCGGGGTGAAGGGTGCCAACGCGCTGAAGGTGATCGGGCCGGAGCTCGACGTGCTGGCCCGCGTCGCCGAGCAGATCCGCGCCGAGATGGCGGAGGTGCGGGGCATCGCCGACCTCGCCGCCTTCCGCACGCTCGGCCAGCCGACCATCTCCATCCGCATCAACCGCGCCGCCGCGGCGCGCTACGGGCTCTCCGTCGCCGACATCAACGCGGTGATCCAGGCGGCGATCGGCGGGCAGGAGGCGGCGCGGCTCTATGAGCCGGGCGGCGACCGCAACTTCCCCATCATGGTCCGCTTCGCCGCGCCCTACCGGGACAGCCTGGACGCGATCGGCCGCATCCCGATCAACACGCAATCGGGCGCGACGCTGCGCGACGTGGCGGAGATCAGGCTGGTCTCCGGCGCCAGCTACATCTACCGGGAGGATGCCAGCCGCTACGTGCCGGTGAAGTTCAGCGTCCGCGGGCGGGACCAGCAGAGCGCGGTGCAGGAGGCGGAGGCGCGGGTCGAGCGCAACGTCATCCTGCCGCCCGGCTACCGGCTGGAATGGGTCGGCGAGTTCCGCAACCTGCAGGACGCGATCGCGCGGCTGCAGGTGGTGGTGCCGCTCGCCCTCGGCCTGATCGGCGTGCTGCTCTACGTGCAGTTCGGCAATCTGCGCGACACGCTGCTGATCTTCGGGCTGCTGCCGCTCTCCTGCATCGGCGGCGTCGCGGCACTCGGGCTGATGGGGCTGAATTTCAGCGTCCCCGCCGCGATCGGCTTCCTCGCGCTGTTCGGCATCACGGTGATGGAGGGCATCATCCTGCTCTCCCACTTCAACGCGCTGCGCGATTCCGGCATGCCGTGGCGGCAGGCGCTGGACCAGGCGGGGGTGGACCGCATGCGGCCGGTGATGATGACCTGCATGGCGGCGATGGTGGGGCTGCTGCCGGCGGCGCTCTCCACCGGCATCGGCAGCGACCTGCAGAAGCCGCTCGCCGTGGTGGTGGTGGGCGGCACCGTGCTGCTGCCGGTCTTCATCCTGGTGGTCTTCCCGGCGATGATCGACCTGTTCGGCCGGGCGGCGGCGCGGTGGAGGGAGGCCGCGGCCGAGGGC
Source organism: Crenalkalicoccus sp. (assembly GCA_035640795.1). Lineage (GTDB taxonomy): Bacteria > Pseudomonadota > Alphaproteobacteria > Acetobacterales > Acetobacteraceae > DASQVL01. The sequence continues at coordinate 3,232 of DASQVL010000591.1, forward strand.
CGGTTCGGCCGGCCGGCCTGAGCGGATGTGCCGAGCGGAAATGCTGAGCGGATATGCGAGGACCGGGAAGCGCCCCGGAGCGTGGATCAGGGGGAGGAACCTCGCTTCCTCCCCGAAGCGGCAGGCCGCGCCCTGGTCAGCGCGCGGCGGAGACGCTCCGCAGCTCCCTCGCCCGGGCCAGCACCTTGTCCTCGAGGTCCGCATTGGTGCTGCCGGAGACGGGCGCATCCACCCACTGGCTGTTGCGCAGCACCTGGCGGAAGACCTGCACGCGGATGCCGTCCGAGCGGAGCTGGCGGCCGAGGACGTAGGCCTGGACGCGGAAGCGCTCGCCATCCGCCTGGGGCGGGCTGTACCAGTCGGTGATGATGGTGCCGCCGAAGGGGTCGGCCGAGGCGAGCGGCATGAAGGAGAGCGTATCCAGCGTGGCGCGCCAGAGATAGGCGTTCACGCTGAGCCCGGTGCCGGCGGCGTTCGCGGCCTCCCGCGCCGCGCGGTCCTTGTCCACGCCGAAGACGACGACGCCGGAGCTGGCGCCGAGCGGGCGCGGGCGGACCATGCCGCCCTTGTAATCCCCATACTCGTCGTTGCGGACCTCACGCACATTGGCGCTGTTGCCGCAGGCGCCCAGCAGCGGCAGGGCGAGGCCGAGCAGGAGGAGGGAGCGGCTGGTCATGTGTCTCAATTCCACAACGGCCCTTGGCCGATCAAGCGGGAATCCGGAAGCCTGAACGCAGAAGGGCGGCGGGTTGTCCCGCCGCCCTTCCGGGTCTGCCGATACCGGCGATCAGAAGGCGAGGCGGGTGCCGACCAGGATGACGTCGGCGCGGAGCTTGTCCTGGTTGCTGCCCGAGGCAGCGCCGGCGACGTTCACGCCCGGCTCGTGGATCACGTGGCGGACATACTCCGCGATCAGGTCGAGGCCCGGCGCCAGGCGGTAGTTGGCGCCGACCGAGTAGCCGTAGCGGCGCTGCGCGGCGCAGGTCGGGTTCGCCGCCGTGCAGGTCCGGGTGAGCGCGCCGGTGGTCGTGTTGAAGGTCAACCCCGAGGTGCCGGAGAAGCTGCCCCAGTAGCTGTTGGCGCCGACGCTGATCGGGCCGAGGGTGTAGGAGCCGCCGGCAAAGAACTGCTGCGCGTCCTGGTCGCCGCGGACCTGCGAGCCCCAGAAGAAGTTGTGCTGGCCCCACTGGTACTGCGCGCCGAGGGTGAAACCGTAGGCCGAGGCCTGAATGCCCGCCTGCCACACCTGGCCCGGCCGCAGCGTGGTGGCCACGTTGCCGGCGACCGTCTGGTCGCGGATCGAGGCCCAGGTTACGCCGCCGAAGCTGGCCGCCAGGCCGATGCCCATCAGGTCGCCGCGCCAGCGGACCATCCACTGCGTCTCGTTCCGGCGCTGCGGCTGGTCCGTGAAGCTCTGGATCGCGTTTGCGGTGGCGCCCGTGAAGGCGTAGGTGCGGTCGCAGCTCCAGGTCGCGAAGCTCTGGACGCAGCCATTGTCCTGGCCGGTGCCGCTGTTGAGGGCGAAGGACACGCCGGCGTCGAAGCCGAAGAACTGCGGCGACAGGTAGATGATCTTGGTGTTGTCGCCGAGGTCGCCCGGGGAGGTGGTGGTGCGGTTCGGGCGGATGACCGCGTTCTGCCAGAAGCCGTAGACGCCGCCGGTGCCGAAGTTGGTGATGACGCCGGCGTTCATCAGGCCGCCCACCGGGCCGTCTTCGTCACCGAAGCGGATCTGGCCGAGCGTCGGCGTCGAGACGAAGGCGTACATCTCGTCGATCCACGCCATGGTCTTCGCCGTGTAGGTACGGCGGCCGCCGGCGGGCGCGGAGCCCTCGCTCAGGTCGAAGGCGAGCTCCATCACGGCGCCGTAGCTCATGCCGTTGGCGGCCTTGCCGTTGACGAAGACGTGCACCTCGGCGTCGGAGAAGAAGTCGTTCTTGCCGGTGCGGACCGAGCCCAGCGAGGTGACGGGGGTCTGGTTCTGCACGACGCCCGTGGTGCCGAGGGTGGGTGAGCCCACGGGGAAGGCGCCGGCCGTGATGTTCGCCGGATCCGCGAAGGCGATGTTGTTGCCGTTCGGATTCGACTGCGTCGTATGCCCGTAGAACGCCTGGAAGTAGCCGCCGATGCGGACCGTCGGCGCTTCCTGCGCCGAAGCGCCGGCCGGGGCCAGCAGCGCGGCGCCGACCACCGCCGTGGTGCCCAGCAGAATCTTGCGCATACCCATCCTCCTCACCCGCCGGGCGTGCCGGCTTTTCCCCGATCCCCCTGCCCCAGAAAGCATGCCCGCCGGCGCGCGAACGCCAGCCGGGGCACGGGCCTGGGCCAACTATGGGACGCCGCAACGAAAGCCGGCAACCGCCCGTTTGCAGGGACCGCGTCTCAGACGAGACACTGTTGCGCGGTGGTCACATGTCCCAGGCGCCCAGGGCGGCGAGCCCC
>DASQVL010000592.1:0-4992 GCA_035640795.1 Crenalkalicoccus sp.
TCCGTCGTGCCGACCACGGTGGCGCCGCCGGGGCGGTAGTCCACGACCACGGGCTGGCCGAGCTCCTCCTGCAGCGCGGTCTGGGCCAGCCGCACCACCGGGTCCATCGTGCCGCCGGCCGGGAAGGGGATCAGCACGCGCACCGGCTGGCTCGGCACCCAGCCCTCGGCGCGGGCGATGGCGGGGAGGGCCAGCAGGCCGAGGACGGCGCGGCGGGATGCGGCGCGACGGGTGACGGGCACTGCGGGCGCCTCCGATGCGTTGCGCGGACGCAGCGTGCTGGCGGCCGCCGCCGGCCGTCAAGTCGCATCCGCGGCGCCGTGCGGCGCCGGAGCCGGCGCGCTATGCTGACCGCCCCGCGCCCGCCCCCGGGCGTGGAGAGAAGGAGGGAAGCGATGCGCCTCAGCGACGTCCAGCTGCGCCAGTTCCGCGACGAGGGCTGGCTCTTCCTGCCCGAGCTCTTCGCGCCTGAGGAAGTGGCGCTGCTGCGCCGGGAGGCGGAGGCGATCTACCGCCAGCACCGGCCGGAAGTCTGGCGCGAGACCTCCGGCGCGCCGCGCACCGCCTTCGCCGCGCACACCTACAACGAGGCCTTCCGCCTGCTCGGCACGCATCCGCGGCTGATCCGCCCGGTCGAGCAGATCTTCGGCGAGAAGCTCTACATGCACCAGTTCAAGATCAACGCGAAGGCCGCCTTCACCGGCGAGGTCTGGCAGTGGCACCAGGATTACGGCACCTGGGCGCGCGACGACGGCATGCCGGAGCCACGCGCCATGAACATCTCGGTCTTCCTCGACGAGGTGATGCCGATCAACGGGCCGCTCATGCTGATCCCGCGCAGCCAGCGCCACGGCACGCTGGAGGCGGCGCACGACACCACCACCACCTCCTACCCGCTCTGGACGCTGGACGAAGCGACGGTGACGCGGCTGGTGGAGGAAGGCGGCATCGTGGCCCCCACCGGCGCGCCGGGCGGCGTGCTGATGTTCCACGGCAACCTGGTGCACGGCTCGGCGCCCAACATCACGCCCTATCCGCGCAAGATCGTCTATCTGACGCTGAACGCCGTCTCGAACCACATCCGCCGGCCGACGCGGCCCGAGTGGATCGCGCATCGCGACTTCACGCCGATCGAACCGGTGTCGGAGCGCGCGCTGCTCGACCTCGCGCGCCAGCAGGCGCCGGCGGCCGCCTGACCGCGATCGGCGCGCCAGGGTGTGCCGGTCATGGCCGGCCGGTCAGGACAGACCGAACCAGGCGGCGAGCACGCCGAGCATGACCAGCAGCACGATGCTGGCGATCAGCCGCGTCCGGCCGCTGCCATCCCTCCGGCTGCCCGGATATTCCTGCGAGGGCGGGCCGGTGCGCTCGGCGCGGCGCGCCTCGGCCACCAGGCGCGGCCCGGGCCCCGTGCCGGCCGCCTCGTCATCCGTGCCGAGCGGCGCGAGGCCGGGGTCGAGCACCGGCACCTTGTCGCCGGTCGCCCCCGCTTCGATGTCGCGCTTCAGCTGGGCGGGGGTGGCGCCGCGCTCCTTCGGCACCGGGCGCGGGCGCGGCTCGATCTCGGTGGGGTCGCCCTGCTTCGGCATCGCACCTCAGCTCCGCGTCTCGGGCCGGTGGGTGTGGTGGCGGTCGCGCTCCCCGCCGCCGCCGGAGACGCGGCTGCGGCTGGTATTCGTCGGGCTGCCGGGGATGGGGCCCTGGTCGTCCCGGTCGCGATGCGCCGCGCCATGGCTGCCGCCCTGGTGGCTGCTGCCCGGCCCGCCCTCGTCCCGCCGCGTCTCGTGCTCGCCGCGCTGCTGCTTCATCTCACCGGTCCTGCTGGTAGCCCTGGTTACGGGTGTTCTGGGCGATGTTGCCCTGCCGGCCCTGCTCGCCGAGGTTGCGGTCGCGGCCCGCCTTGTTCGCCTCGGCCGCCAGGTCGCCGGAACCGCCCGGCTGATCCTGGGGGCCCGGCCCCTTGGGGCTGCGGTTGGCCGGCGGCACCGGCGGCAGATGCGCCTTGGACATGGCGTGATCCCCCTTGCCTCAGTGCGGCCAACGCCGCGGTGGCGGGCCGCGTTCCCCCTGGCGCGGGTCGCGCGGCCGGCGCATAGCGCCGCCATGTCCGCAACCTCCGCCCTGCACCCGGCGCGCCGGCGTGCCGCGCTGCTGAACAGCCTGCTGGTGGACCACGCGCTGTTCCGGGTCGGCTGGCGCAATTGGGGCGTGGTCGAGAGCGGCCGCCTCTACCGCTCCAACCACCCCCTGCCCTGGCAGCTCCGGGACGCAGCGCGGCGGCTTGGCCTGCGCACGGTGATCAACCTGCGCGGCCACCGCACCGAATGCGGCTCCGACCTGCTCGGCCGCGCGACGGCGGCGGAGCTCGGCCTGGTGCATCTGGACGCGCCCTTCGAGAGCCGCGGCGCACCGCACCGCGACCGCATCCTGCGGCTTGCCGGCCTCTACGCCAGCATGGCGGAGCCGGCGCTGATCCACTGCAAGTCCGGCGCCGACCGCACCGGGCTCGCCGCGGGCGTCTGGCTGCTGCTGCAGGGGCACCCGCCGGAGGCGGCGCTGGCACAGCTCTCGCTCCGCTGGGGCCATGTGCGGCAGAGCCGCACGGGCGTGCTGGATGCCTTCTTCGCCCTCTACGCCCGGGCGGTGCGGGAGCGGCCGGTCGGCTTTCTCGACTGGGTGCGGGACGTCTACGACGAGGAGGGGCTGCGTCGCAATTACCGCTCCCAGGGCTGGGCGGACCGGCTGGTGGATGGGGTGCTGCGGCGGGAGTGAGGATTGCCCTTGCGGGAGGAAGGGAACTTCCTTCCGCAAGACACCCACCATCCTTCTTCCGATCCTGTTCCCGAGCGCGACTCAGGCCACTCGCGCCAAGCCCAACCGATCAGGCAGCCTTCGGGTTGATCGGCGTTATCTTCGTGCCGTTTAGCGAAAGCGCCGCCATCAGCCCTTCCTGGTTGAAGGTGATGGCATAGACCGGCTCGCGCAGCGTGGTCGAGGTGGCGTTGGCCTGCACGCCCTTGTCCAGCACCACCACGGAGGGACCGGTGCCGATCTCCCAGCCATCGGCGTTGCGCAGCGCGGCCAGCGCCTGGTCGGTCATGAAGAACATGGCGAGCCCTGCCGCCTGCGCGCCGGCAAGCAGGCCGAGCGAGAGGCCGGCGATGGAATAGAAGCCCTCGATCTGGCCGCCGCGCAGCAGCGCGCCCTCGCCATACTGGCCGCCGACGATGAAGCCGCCGCTGATGATGCGCGGGAAGATCAGCTCCGCGCGGGCCGAGCGCAGCAGCGGCTCGGCCTGCGGCAGGCTGCGCAGGCGGAGCAGGGCAGCGTTCACCTCGGCGGTGATCTCGGCGCGCGTGGCGGCGCGGGCCGGGCGGAGAAGGCCGGGCGCCGCCAGGGCGGCGCCGGCGAGGGCGAAGCGGGCGAGGGTCCTGCGCGGGAGCATCGTTGGCCTCCAGATTCGGTTGTCGCGCACGGAACGTGCCGCCGCCGCTGCGGTTTCGACGTGCAGCATCGCGAGGGCGCGCGGAGCCCTTCACGCGGCGCCGGGCAGCGCCTCCGCCCGGCCGCCATGCTCCGCGCGGAGCTGCCGCTTCAGCAGCTTGCCCGCGGTGTTGCGCGGCAGGTGGTCGGCGAAGATCACCCGCTTCGGCAGCTTGAAGGGGGCGAGCGTCGCGTGCGCATGCTCGATCAGCGCCGCCTCCGTCGCGTCCTGCCCCGGGCGCAGCACCACCACCGCCGTCACCACCTCGATCCAGCGCGGGTCGGGCAGGCCGATGACGGCACATTCCGACACCGCGGGGTGGGTGAGGATCGCATCCTCCACCTCCCGGCTCGCCACCAGCACGCCGCCGGTGTTGATCACGTCCTTCACGCGATCCACGATGGTGATGAAGCCCTCGGCATCCATGGTGCCGACATCGCCGGAGTGGAACCAGCGGCCGCGGAAGGCCTCCGCCGTTTCCTCTGGCTTGCCCCAGTAGCCGGTCATCAGCTGGGGGGAACGGTGGATGATCTCGCCGCGCTCGCCGGGGGCGACGTCCTGCATCTCCCCGTCCACGATGCGCGTCTCGACGGTCGGGATGGGGCGGCCGACCGAGGCGGGGCGTGCCGCGTGATCCTCCGGCCGCAGCACGGTTGCCAGCGGCGCGATCTCGCTCTGGCCGTAGCAATTGTAGGGGCGGGCGCCGGGCAGGCGCTGCCGCAGCTCCTGCAGCACCGGCACCGGCATGATCGCGGCGCCGTAGTAGATGTGCCGCAGCGAGGAGAGGTCGCGCGCCGCGCAGTCCGGGTGACGCAGCAGGCTGATCCACACGGTGGGGGGCGCAAAGAAGCTGGTGATGCGCTCCGCCTCGATCAGCGCGAGCACCCGGGCGGGGTCCGGCGCGTCGATCAGCAGCGTCTCCGCGCCTGCCAGCAGCTGCGGCATGGTGAAGCAGTGCAGCTGCGCGGTGTGGTAGAGCGGCAGTGCCGCGAGCGCCCGGTCCTCCCGCGAATAGTCCAGCGCCTGCGCCGCGCCCATGTATTCGGCGAGGTAGGCGCGGTGCGTCATCATGGCGCCCTTCGGGGCGCCGGTGGTACCGGAGGTATAGATGATCTGCACCAGGTCGGTCTCCGCCACCTCCGCGTCCGGCGGCTCCGGCGCGTCCTGGCGGGGATCGAGCGCGGCAGCGAGCGCATCCAGCGCGCCCGCGCCCTCCTCCAGCGTGCCGCGCAGCGGGACACGCTGCGCCGTGGCCGCCGCCTCGGCCGCCGCCGCCAGGGCGGGCTGGAAGAACAGCGCCCGTGCGCCCGACTGGCCGAGGATGTAGCCGAGCTCCGCCGCGGTCAGCGCGTAATTGGCCGGCACATGCACCAGGCCGGCGCGCAGGCAGCCGAGCCAGAGCAGGAAATAGCCGTCCGAGTTCCGGCCATAGGCTGCGACCCGGTCGCCGCGCGCGAGGCCGGCCGCCAGCAGCGCCCGGGCGACGCGGTCGGCGGCGCGGTCGAGCG
>DASQVL010000593.1:0-2022 GCA_035640795.1 Crenalkalicoccus sp.
GGCGGCGCCGGCAGGAAGGCAAGATCCTCCCGCGGCGGGCGGATGCGGTGGATGCGCGCGAGCTCCCGCCCGATCGTCTCCACCAGCGCCGCGTCGCCGCCCATGGCGGCGGCCTGGCGCGCCAGCCGATGGCCCTGCGCGACGCCCTCCACGCGCCGCATGACGAAGAAGGGCGCGCCGGTGACGCCCCGGTCCTCACAGCAGAAGAGCGGCTCCGGCACCGCGACCCCCGCCTCATGCGCCGCGCGCAGCAGCGCGAATTCCGCCGGGCGCGGCAGGCTGACCGAGAGCACGGCGGCGTTGTCGGTGCGCAGCACCCAGCGTTCCGCGGCATCGCGGCGCGTCACCTCCAGCGCCCAGTTCTGCTGCACGGCGCCGCCCGAGAGCAGCGCCATGCCGGTCACCGCGACCGGCGCGCCCGAAGCCGCCGAGAGCCAGGCGGCGAGCCGGCCGCGCGCGGCCTCATCCACGCCCGGCGCCCCAGGCGAAGAACTCCTTGCCCTCCTTGCGCAGGAAATTGGCGAGCACCATGCGGTGCACCTCGGAGGCGCCATCCACCAGCCGCGCCTGGCGGGCGTAGCGGTACATCCACTCGACCGGCGTGTCCTTGGAATAGCCGCGCGCGCCGAGCAGCTGCAGCGCCGTGTCCACCGCCTTGTGCAGCGCGTCGGCGACGACGACCTTCGCCATGGAGATCTCCTTGCGCGCCAGGCTGCCCTGGTCGAGCAGCCACGCCGCGCGCATGGTCAGCAGCCGGCCGATGTCGAGCTCCATCGCCGCCTGGCCGATCATCTGCTGCACGCTCTCCTTCTCGATCAGCGTGGTGCCGAAAGCCATGCGCGTCTCGATCCGCGCCATGGCGATCTCGAGCGCCCGCCGGCCGAGGCCGGTCCAGCGCATGCAGTGCGTCAGGCGTGCCGGGCCGAGGCGGATCTGCGTGACGCGGAGCCCGTCGCCCACACCCATCAGCACGTCCTCGTCCGGGATCTCGAGGCCCTCGAACTCCACTTCGCAATGGCCGCCATGCTCCTCCGGCCCCATGATCGGGATGCGGCGGGTGATGCGCCAGCCGGGCTGGTCGGCGTGGAAGAGGAAGGCGGTCAGGCCGCGGCGCTCGTCGTCCGAGGTGCGCGCGATCAGGATGAAGTGCTTCGACTCCTCGGCGCCGGTGATGAAGTGCTTGCGGCCGAAGATCGCCCAGCGGTCATTGCCGCGCCGCTCCGCCCGCGTATAGGTCAGGGAGGGATCGCTGCCGCAGCCATCGGGCTCGGTCATCGCGAAGCTCGACTGCACGCGACCCTCGATGATCGGCTGCAGCCAGCGCTCCTTCTGCGCGTCCGTGCCCACCATGTTCAGCAGGCGCATGTTGCCATCGTCGGGTGCCGCGCCATGGAAGACGACGGGGCCGAAGATGGAGCGGTTCATCTCCTCGTAGCAGGGGGCGAGGCCCGCCATGGAGAGCCCGCCGCCGCCGCGCTCCTTCGGCATCTGCAGCGCCCAGAGGCCCTCCGCCTTCGCCTCCGCCCGCAGCTTCTCGAGCAGCGTTCGGGCGATGTTCTCATGCGCGTCATAGCTGGCGGGGTCGGCTTCCAGCGGGATGATGCGGTCTTCCACGAAGTCGCGGATCCGGCGGCGGATGGCGTCCACCTCGGGCGGCAGGCTGAAATCCATGGGCGCGGTCCTAGAGCGGGTTCACGGAATGCCCGCCATCCACCACCAGCACCGCGCCCGTCATGTGCGCGCCGGCGGGGGAGGCGAGGAGGAGGAGCGGGCCGGTCAGGTCTTCGGGTCGTCCCAAGCGGCGCTGCGGCACGCGCTTCACCACCGCCTGCCCGGCCTCGGAGGCGAAGAACTCCGCATTGATCGGCGTCGCGATGTAGCCCGGCGCCAGCGCGTTCACCCGGATGCCGTGCCGCGCCCATTCCACCGCCAGGTGCTTCGTCAGCTGGATCAGCGCGGCCTTGGACGCGGTGTAGCCGACCACGCCCGAGAGGATTCGCAGCCCGCCCACCGAGGCGATGT
>DASQVL010000594.1:0-10265 GCA_035640795.1 Crenalkalicoccus sp.
CGGGCCAGGGCCAGCCGCCGCTTCTGCCCGGCCGAGAGGACGCGCGCCGGGAGTTCCGCCAGCGCCCCCAGCCCCATCGCGGCCAGCGCGCCGGCGATGCGGTCCGCGGGGTCGCCCGGCCCGGCGAGGCGCGCATAGAAGCGCAGGTTCTCCGCCGCCGTAAGGGCCGGCTTCAGCGCCTCCCCATGCCCCAGATAGCGCAGCCTTGCGGCGTGCTGCGCGCGGTCCGCCAGCGCGTCCTCGCCCTGCCACAGCACCGCGCCCTCGGCCGGCGGCAGCAGCCCGGCCAGCAGCCGGAGCAGGGAGGACTTGCCCGCGCCGTTCGCGCCGGTCAGCAGCAGCGCCTCCCCCGGGGCGACGGCGAAGGAGAGGCCTGCGAACACCACGCGCTCGCCGCGCAGGCAGGCGAGGTCGCGGATCTCCAGCATCGTTCCGTGCGAACTCCCCCGCAACGGGCGGGCCGTGGACCGGCCATTGCCACCATGCTTAATACGCCCACTTTCAACGCCAACACGGAAGGGGCCCAGCCGCCATGCGCATGATCGGCCAGGACAGCCTGCAGACCCGCAGGACGCTGACGGTGGACGGCAAGCCCTACCACTACTTCAGCCTGGCGGAGGCCGCGGCGAAGCTGCGGGAGGCCGGGGAGGTCGCCCGCCTGCCCTTCAGCCTGAAGGTGCTGCTGGAGAACGTGCTGCGCTACGAGGACGGGCGCAGCTACCGCGTGGAGGATGCGCGCGCCATCGCCGAATGGGCGAAGACCGGCCGGTCGGAGCGCGAGGTGCCGTTCCGCCCGGCGCGCATCCTGATGCAGGACTTCACCGGCGTGCCCGCGGTGGTGGACCTTGCCGCCATGCGGGACGGCATCCTGAAGCTCGGCGGCGATCCGCGGCGGGTGAACCCGCTGGTGCCGGTCGACCTCGTCATCGACCACTCCGTCATGGTGGACGTGTACGCCAGCCCCGATGCGCTGAAGCGCAACGTGGACATCGAGTTCGAGCGCAACGGTGAGCGCTACGAGTTCCTCCGTTGGGGCCAGTCCGCCTTCGACAATTTCCGCGTCGTCCCCCCCGGCACCGGCATCTGCCACCAGGTGAACCTGGAATACCTGGCGCAGGTGGTCTGGACCATGCAGGACGCGGGCGACAGCTACGCGTACCCGGACAGCTGCTACGGCACGGACAGCCACACGACGATGGTGAACGGCCTCGGCGTGCTCGGCTGGGGGGTCGGCGGGATCGAGGCGGAAGCGGCGATGCTCGGCCAGCCCATCGCCATGCTGATCCCGGACGTCATCGGCTTCCGCCTGACCGGCAAGCTGCGCGAGGGCGTGACCGCGACCGACCTGGTGCTGACCGTCACGCAGATGCTGCGGAAGAAGGGAGTGGTCGGCAAGTTCGTGGAGTTCTTCGGCCACGGCCTCGATGAGCTGGCGCTGGCGGACCGCGCCACCATCGGCAACATGGCCCCGGAATACGGCGCCACCTGCGGCTTCTTCCCGGTGGATGCGACGACGCTGCGCTACCTGCGCCTCTCGGGCCGCGACGAGCACCGCATCCGCCTGGTCGAGGAATACACCAGGGCGCAGGGCCTGTTCCGCGACGCGAACACGCCCGACCCGGTGTTCACCGATACGCTCGAGCTCGACCTTTCGACCGTCGAGCCTTCCATGGCCGGGCCGAAGCGGCCGCAGGACCGCCTCCCGCTCGGCAACGTCGCACCTGCCTTCGCGAAGGACCTCGCCGCGGGTGCGATGGGCGTGCCGGACGGCGAGGCCACGCAGCGCGTGCCGGTGGCGGGGGCCAATTACGATCTCGGCCATGGTGACGTGGTGATCGCCGCCATCACCTCCTGCACCAACACCTCCAACCCCTCCGTCATGGTCGCGGCCGGGCTGGTGGCGCGGAAGGCGCGGCAGAAGGGGCTGAAGCCGAAGCCCTGGGTGAAGACCTCGCTCGCCCCGGGCAGTCAGGTGGTGACGGAGTACTACCGGAAATCCGGGCTGCAGGAGGATCTGGACGCCATCGGCTTCCAGACTGTGGGCTATGGCTGCACCACCTGCATCGGCAACAGCGGGCCGCTCGCCGAGCCGATCGCGGACGCGATCGAGGACAACAAGCTGGTCGCGGCCGCCGTGCTCTCCGGCAACCGCAACTTCGAGGGGCGCGTGCATCCGAATGTCCGCGCCAACTACCTGGCGAGCCCACCGCTCGTCGTCGCCTATTCGCTCGCCGGCACGGTGCGGAAGGACCTGACGAAGGAACCCCTGGCGACCGGCGCGGACGGCAAGCCCGTGCACCTCAGGGATATCTGGCCGAGCCAGTCCGAGGTGGACGGCGTGGTGCAGAGCGTGGTGACGCGGGACATGTTCCGGGAACGCTACGGCGACGTCTTCAAGGGCCCGCCGCAATGGCAGGCGATCCGCGTGGAGGCGGACAGCGACACCTACCGCTGGAGCTCCGGCAGCACCTACGTGCAGAACCCGCCCTATTTCGAAGGCATGACGATGGAGATGGCGCCCGTCACCTCCGTCCACGGCGCGCGGGTGCTGGCGGTGCTGGGCGATTCCATCACCACCGACCACATCTCCCCCGCCGGCTCCATCCGCAGGACCAGCCCGGCCGGCGCGTACCTGCTGGAACACCAGGTGCGCGAGTCCGACTTCAACAGCTACGGCGCCCGCCGCGGCAACCATCAAGTCATGATGCGCGGCACCTTCGCCAACATCCGCATCCGGAACGAGATGGTGCCGGGGGTCGAGGGCGGCATCAGCAAGCATTATCCCTCGGGCGAGGTCGCGCCGATCTACGACGTCGCCATGCGCTACAAGCGGGAAGGCGTGCCGCTGGTCGTCATCGGCGGCAAGGAATACGGCACCGGCTCCTCGCGCGACTGGGCGGCGAAGGGCACCTTCCTGCTCGGCGTGAAGGCGGTGATCGCCGAAAGCTTCGAGCGCATCCACCGCTCCAACCTGGTCGGCATGGGTGTGCTGCCGCTGACCTTCCTGAACGGGCAGGACCGGAAGAGCCTTGCGATCACGGGCGAGGAGGTCATGGACATCCTCGGCCTGGAGCAGCTCAAGCCACGGATGGAGCTCGAGCTCGTCATCCGCCGGCCGAACGGCACGGTGGACCGCACCCGCGTGCTCTGCCGCGTGGATACGGCGGATGAGGTCGAGTACTACCGGAACGGCGGCATCCTGCACTACGTGCTGCGCGGGATGGCGAGGGTGGCCTAGCGTCCCGACCCGAAGTTCGCCGCTGAAGCGGCGAACTTCGCGGGCAGGTCACTGGTTCTGCGCCAGGAACTGCCGCGCGGCCGCCATTTCCGGCCGCTCGGTATCGGCCTCGGCCGTCAGCTCCAGCAGCCGCAGGTTCCAGCGTCGTGCGGCCTCGCGGTCGCCCACCTGCTCCGCCGCCTTCGCCGCGCCGGCGAAGGAGCGGTAGCGGTTCGGCGCGGCGCGGAGCGACGCCTCGAACTCCGGCAGGGAAGCTGCCGGCTCGCCGGTCTCAAGCAGCATCTCGCCAAGCATTTCGCGCATCGGCGAGAGGCGGTTCTCCATCGCGATGTGCTTTTCGGTTCGGTCCTCGAGCTCGGCCGCGGCGCGCATCAGGCGAACGGCCTCCTCGCGCTGCCCTTCCGCGAGTGCGATCCAGGCCGCGGCCGCCTCCCCCTGAATCTGCACCTGCTCGGCCCAGTAGGCGTCACCGCTCTCGGCCAGCTGGCTGCGCAGCGCGCGGATGCGTTCAAGGCTCGCCTTGGCACCAGCCGGGTCGCCGCTGCGCGCCGCACCCACCGCCTTGCCGAACCAGGCGATCGCCTCCGCCATCGGATAGGGCGTGCGCAACACCGGCAGCGCAGCGGCCTCAGCCCAGGCGCTGCGTTCGAAGGCGTAGCGCACGAAGGCGGCGGCAAAGCCCGTATGATGGGGATAGATGAGCGCGGGCGGCTCACTGACCTCCCGGTACGGCGCGAGAAGTTCCGCCGCCTTGCGGTCCTGCGCCAGCTGCATCAGGGCATTGGTCATGAAATCCACCGAGTGGTAAATGCGCGGGATCAGCGTCGGCTTGCCGGCAACGCGCGGATCGACCTGACCGAAATACTCGGTGTAGGAGGCAATGGCGGCCGTGTCGGCGGCGATCGCCTCCTGCCACAGGCCGAGCGTCGAGAAGATGTGCGAGGGCATGTGCAGCGCGTGCCCCGAGGCGGGCGCAAGCGCGGCGTAGCGACGCGCCGCCGGCAGGCCCCGCTCGGCGATCGGCGCGTAGTCGTAGGTATGGATGATGTAGTGCGTGACGCCGGGATGGTCGGGTAGCCGCGCCGCGACGCGCTCGAGGATCGCGCCCGCCTTGAGCTGTCGGGCATAGGTCTTGTCGGCGAGGTCCACCGCCTCGTTGATCGCCAGCGCGTAGTAGATCTGCGCCTCGTCATCGTCCGGGTACTTCGCGGCGAGGCGCTCCATCGCCGCCTCGTAGGCGAGCGTACGGGCAGGCTGGTCCACTCGCTCGTAGTCCTGGAAGAAGGGCGCCAGGGCGTCGACCCAGTCGCGCTCGCGCTCGGTCCGCGGCGGCGCGGCGCGGGCGCGCTCGATCGCCTGCCAACCACGCTGGAGCGCCGCCGGCGGGAAGGGTGGCACCAGCGGGTTCAGGCGCTGGCTCATCGCCACCCCCCACCACGCCATGGCGCAGTCGGGCTCCACCTCGGCCAGCGCGGTGAAGGCCTGACCCGTCGCCGGGAAGTGGAAGGAGTGCAGCATCGCCAGTGCGAGGTCGAATCGCTCCTGCGCCTGCGGGCTGCACGAGATGGGGAAATGGACCCGGCCGTAACTCCCGGTCGGCCCATGATCATGCGGTTGCGGCTGGGCCGCGGCAGGAACCGGCACCGGCAGCGCGCAGGCCGAGGCCAGCAAGATCGGCCGCAGCAGCCGGCGGATCGTCTCGGGGAACGACATGGCAACCTCCCTTCGCCCGTGATCGGTCACGCGCGGGTCGGCTGCGCCGGTGTCGAGCGCATCGAGGCCGGACGGTCCGCCGCAGCGAAGGGGGCCTGCACGGCGGCATCGCCAGATCTCGGGAAGCCGCAACCGGCCGCCCCCTGCGCCGCAGGGCTTACCGCCCGCTGGCAGAGAGATTAGCGCATTTCCAGGCGAAGTGTGCGCGGTTCGCCGTGGGAAATCGGCGAGGGTGCGGGCGGCAGCCCGAGCTTGTACCCGGCGGCGCCTGCCTGCCGCCGCTCACCCTGCCGGGCCGTGCGCCCGGTACAGCGTCTCGGCCAGGGCGTGCAGCGCGGCCTCGGCCTCCGCGCCGCCACGGTTCGTCGCCAGCACCAGCGCGTAGTCGCGCTCCGGCTGCACCAGGATCATCGCCAGGTTCATGCCGTTGGAGCCGGTGTGGGTCATCACCTCGCCCCCCGCATAGGACAGGCGCTGGAAGCTCCAGCCGCGGCCGTAGAAGCCGCCGCCCGCCGGCGTCCCCGGGGCGGCGCCCGGCCGCGGCGGCGTCTCCATGACCCGGGCGTGCAGCCGCGCCAGCGTCTCCGGCCGCACCAGGGAGGGGCCGCGCCGGCCGCTGCCCGCATGCCATCCCGCCCAGGCCGCGAAATCGAGGATGGAGAGGTGCACCGTTCCGGCGGGGCCGAGGACGGGCGGCGCGTCGCCGTCCGGCCCGGCCAGCATCGGCATCAGCGACCCGTCCGGCCGTGTCGCATGGCCGAGCGGCGCGTCCACCCGCCCCATCCGGGTCTGCGGCCCGATGCCCGCCGTCGCCAGGCCGAGCGCGTCAAAGACGCGGATGGAGACCAGCTCCTCCCAGGTCGCGCCCCCCGCCTGCTCCAGCATCGCCCCGGCAATCAGGTAGCCGAGATTGGCGTAGGCGAAGCGCGTCCCCGGGGCCGCGGCGAGCGGATGCGTCCGCCACTGGTCGAGGACCCAGCGGCGCATCCCGTCCAGGTTCAGCCCGTCCTGCGCATAGGCGCCGATGTAGAGGCCGCCGATCTCGTCCGTGTCGGACGGGATGCCGCCGGAATGGGAGAGCAGCTGGTCCAGCGCCACGCCGGCGAGCCCGGGATCCATGCCCTGGGCGAGGTCGGGGAAGCTCGCCCCGATCGTCGTCTCCCAGCCAATGCGCCCCTCCTCCACCAGCATGCCGGCGAGCAGCGCCGTCATCGCCTTGGTGCAGGAGCCGATGTGGAAGCGGTCCTGCCGCGTCACCGGGATCTCGGCACCCGCGCGGCGCGTGCCGGTGGCGCCGGCGGCGACCAATCGCCCGCCACGCATCACGGCGGCGGCGAGGGCCGGCATGCCGTGCCGGGCCAGGTGGGGCTGCAGCGTCTCCTCGAGCGGCGCGGGGGCTGCCGTCTGCGCGGCCGCCGCGCGGGTACCGAGCACGCCGCCGAACGCCATGGACGCGATCGCCGCCCTGCGCTGCATCGCCTCTCTCCCGCAGCATTGCCGGCGGCGATTGCGCCATGGCGAGAGCGGCCGGGCAATGGCTCGGCGGTTGCGCTATCGCCGCCGCACTCGGAACCCCGGCACATGGTCCGGCACCGTCGTCATCACCGCGACGGGCAACACCGGCCGCTGATCGGCCAGCGCGATGCGGAATCGCCCGATGATGGCGGAGAGCGCCAGGGTCGCCTCCACCAGCGCGAATTGCGCGCCGATGCAGGCGCGCGGCCCCGCGCCGAAGGGCAGGTAGCTGAAGCGCTCCGGTGGCGGCGCCGGCGCCAGGAAGCGCCGCGGGTCGAAGGCGTCCGGCGCCGGCCACAGCTTGCGGTGCCGGTGCAGCACCCAGGGTGCGACCACAGCCGCATCCCCTGGCGCCAGCTCCGCCCCCGCCAGCACCTCCTTCCGCTTCGCCACGCGGACGATCGCGAAGGCCGGCGGATAGAGCCGCAGCGCTTCTTCCACCACCGCGCGCGCCAGCCGCATGCGGGCCGGATCGCCGCCCGCCGCTGCCGCTTCCTCGGCAACCAGCGCCTGCCATTCGGGTGCCTGCGCCAGCAGGGCCAGCGACCAGAACAGCGTCAGCGCCGTTGTCTCGTGCCCGGCCAGGATCATGGTGGCGATCTGGTCGCGCAGCTCCACGGCTGAGAAGCCGCGGCCGGTCTCCGGGTCGCGCGCCTGCTCGATCAGGTCGAGCAGGTCGCGCGGCCCGTCCGGCCCGGCCTGCCGGCGCGCCGCCATGATGCGTCCGACGAAATCCATCCACCGCCGCCCGTGACGGCCGCGCACCATGTCGCGCGGCGTCATGATCGCGGCCGGCAGCAGCAGGTCGAGCGTCGCCGGCGATCCCTCCCGCCCGTAGCGGAACACCATCTGCCGCAGCGTCGGCGCGAAGCGGCGCATACCGATCGAGAGCATGGTCCGCCCGGCCACCTCCAGCGCCAGGTGCTGGCTCGCGGTGAGGAGGTCGAGGCTAGTGCGCTGCCGCGCCGCTGCCTCCAGCCGCTCGAGCTCCTCGGCGATCGCCGCCTGCATGCGCGGCACCAGGAGGCCGATGGCGCGCGGCGTGAAGGCGGGGGCGAGGGTCCGCCGCTGGTGCTTCCAGGCCGCACCCTCCGCCAGGAACAGGCCGCGGCCGAGCAGTGGCCTGAGCAGCCGGATGGTGGCGGCGGAGCGGCCGAAGCGTTCCTCCCCGTCCAGCAGCACCTCGCGGATCGCGGCCGGATCGTTCAGCAGCGCGCTGCGCCGGCCGAAGAAGGGGCGCACCAGCACCGGCGACTCATAGGCCGCCCGTGGCCAGGCGGTCAGCGCGTTGGTGCGGAAGGCGCGCAGCAGGGCGAGCAGCGGCAGCTCGCGTTCCGGTGCGCGCATC
The DNA here is from genome assembly GCA_035640795.1 of Crenalkalicoccus sp. GTDB lineage: Bacteria > Pseudomonadota > Alphaproteobacteria > Acetobacterales > Acetobacteraceae > DASQVL01. The sequence goes on from DASQVL010000594.1 coordinate 7,815, forward strand.
ACGGGCGGCGTGAAGGGCGCGGGCCGGGCGTCTGTCAGGGTGTCCGGAAGAGTGTCGGGCGGAGTGTCGGGCATGGGGGGGACCCTCCTCGGGGGCCGCTGGCCCGCAAGACGTGGGCGACGCGCGCCGCGCGCCAAGCCCGCCGCCGGATCCCGCCGATGTCTCCGCTTGATCGTGCCCGCGGTTCGGCCAAGCTGTGTGGCGGGAAGGCACCAAAGGGAGGAGGCCGAAATGGCACGCGTCGCATTGGTGACAGGGGGGCAGCGGGGCATCGGCGCCGCCATCAGCGAGGCGCTGATGCAGGCCGGCCGCAAGGTGGTGGCGAGCTACGCCGGCAACGATGCGGCGGCCGAGCAATTCAGCAAGCGCACCGGCATTCCCTGCTTCAAGTTCGACGTCGCCGACTACGATGCTTGCGCGGAGGCGGTGAAGCGCATCGAGCAGGAGATCGGCGTGGTCGAGATCCTGGTGAACAATGCCGGCATCACCCGCGACGGCACCATGAAGCGCATGTCGCGGGAGATGTGGGACGCCGTGGTCGATACGAACCTCGGCTCCTGCTTCAACATGTGCAAGGTGGTGTGGGACGGCATGAACGCCCGCAAATTCGGCCGCATCGTCAACATCGGCTCGATCAACGGCCAGGCCGGGCAGTACGGCCAGGTGAATTACGCGGCGGCGAAGTCCGGCATCCACGGCTTCACCAAGGCGCTGGCGCAGGAAGGCGCGCGCAGCCAGATCACGGTGAACGCCATCGCGCCGGGCTATGTGGATACCGAGATGGTGCGCGCCGTGCCGCCCGACGTGCTGGAGAAGATCGTGGCGCGCATCCCGATGGGCCGCCTCGGCCGGGCCTACGACATCGCGCGGGGCGTGGTGTTCCTGACCGCCGACGACGCCGATTTCATCACGGGCTCGACGCTCTCGATCAACGGCGGGCAGCACATGTACTGACGCATCGAAGGGGGATCGCCGGCGGCGCCCCGCCTTCGATGCGGCGCTCCGCTTCGGCCATCCCCCTTCATCCTGCCGAGGCGGAAGGCTGCGCGCTTCCGCTACGGGCATCTCCCCCGGGCGTCGCGGGGAACAGGGATCGCGTCCTCTCGTTGGCTTGCAGCCAAGGAGGACGCGATGACCACATCCAAGCATCCGCGCAAGCCGGGCGACCGCCGTGGCGGGCTCGGGTCCGACGTGCCGAGGCCGCAGGACGACCTCGAGCGCAACCCGGGGATCGGCAGCTCAAAGGGCGTGTTCTCCCGCACCGGCGCGAACCCGGAGGAGATCGAGGCGGACAGCACCTCGGAAGGCGACGTGCTGAACGACACCGGCGCCCAGGGCGGGGTGAACCCGGACCAGCGCGGCCGCACCAATCGCTGAATCCGGTGCGCGTTTGTGTTGATACACAAACGGCCTCAAGCGCCGGCGCGGCCTCCGGCCGCTTGGCTGCGCGGCACTGGCCGCGGCGGCCATTCGGCCGCTCAGCCTGCTTCGCAGGCTGCAAATCAGGACTTGTGCAGGGCAGTATGATTCCGCCGCATATTGCGAGGCGGGAGAGGAGGCGGACGGCATGGGCCATGTGGTCATCGCGCGCGACGGCGCGGCGGATGGGCGGCGCATGGCGCTGCGGGACCGGCACCTCGCGGTCATCACGCCGATGGCGGCCGATGGAAGGCTCGCCCTTGGCGTGCCGCTCTTCGCCGCGGATGGCCGCGTCCACGGCTCCCTCATGGTGCTGCAGACGGACCGCGCCGGCCTCGACGCCTACCTGGCCGAGGAGCCCTTCGCGGCGGAGGGCGTTTGGGCGGCGGTCGAGATCCACCCCTTCCGCATCGCCCCCCTGCCCTACCGCCCGCTGCCCGGCCCGGACGCGCCGCTGCCGTCGCGGGTGACGCACACCGTGCTCATCGCCCGCGACGCCCCGGGCAGTCGGCGCGACGCGGTACGGGACGCGCATCTCCGCCGCGTGCGCCCGCTCGCCGAGGCGGGCCTGCTCGTCCTGGGCGGCGCCATCCTCGACGCGCCGGAGGGCCGCATGACCGGCTCCGTCGCCGTCACCGCGCACCCCACGGAAGCCGAGGCGCGTGCCTTCTGGGCGGAAGACCCCTATCTGCGCGAGGGCATCTGGGGCGAGACGGCCTGGTTCGGCACCCGATTCGCCCCGCTGCCCTACCGCCCGCTGCCCGGCGGCAGCGGCGCGTAACGCCTACCGGTCAGGCACCCACAGCTCCAGCAGCCGCGAATTGGGCGAGGCCTCGTAGCTGCGGAAATCCTGGATGGCCCAGCCGCGGCCGAGCCGGCCGGCGAGCCGCGCCGCCGCCGGCGCGTCCTCGGCACGGAAGTAGCGCACCAGGCGCTGCCCCGGCGTGGCCGGCGTCGCGCGCAGCTCCACCTGGTCGAAGCCCACCTCCCGCGCCGCCTGGCCGGCCGCCTGCGCGGCCTCCGAGGCGGCGG